>PMOU01000525.1 GCA_003161205.1 Actinomycetota bacterium
CACCTGCACGCCGACGCCGGCGGCCTCACCGACGCGCAGCACCGGGCCAGCCTCGAACTGTTCCAGTCCGACATCGCCCCGGTGCTGCGGCGCCAGATCCCCGACCCTCCCTGGGGCTGGGGCGGCGGCCCTATCGGCGATGACGCGGTGCCCGCCCGCGCTGTCGCCGTCACCGGTTGAGGAGGAAGCCCGATGACCACCACCCCGCTGACGGTCCTGGACCTGGTCCCGATCTCGTCTGGGTCGAACGCGGCCCAGGCGCTGCGGAACAGCATGGACCTGGCCCAGCAGACCGAACGNNCAGATGGGGCACCGCACCGCCCTGTCCACGGTCGAGGAGTTCGGCCTGCTGGACACGGTGTACCCAGGGCGCTTCGACCTCGGCCTGGGCCGCTCGGGCGGCCGGCCACGGGAACCGAAGGCCCCCGCGCTGGCCGGCGGGGGCGCCGCGGCCACCGTAGCGGGCGGCCGGACCCCGAACGGGCTGCTCATCCCGCCCCGGTTCTCCTTCCAGCACCTGCTCGGCTCGCCCCGCTTTGCGATGCAGAAGACGCTGCTGCAGCTCCCGCACGCGGAGCCGCAGAACTACACCGAGCAGGTCAACGACGTCCTCGCCCTGATCGCCGGGACCTACCGGTCCCCGGAGGGGGCGGAGGCGCACGTGGTGCCCGGCGAGGGCGCGGCGCTGCAGATCTGGATCCTCGGCAGCAGCGGCGGCGAAAGCGCCGAGGTGGCCGGTGACAAGGGCCTGCGCTTCGCCGCGAACTACCACGTCAGCCCCGCTACCGTGCTCGAGGCGGTGGACGGCTACCGGGCCGCGTTCCGGCCTTCCGCGGTCCTGGACCAGCCCCACGTCAGCGTGTCAGCCGACGTCGTCGTGGCCAGCACCGAGGCCGCGGCCCGTGAGCTGGCCACCGGTTACGGCCTGTGGGTGCGCAGCATCCGCACCGCCGAGGGTGCCATCCAGTTTCCCACCCCCGAGCAGGCTCGCCGCCACGTCTGGAGCGACGCCGACCGCGAGCTGGTCACCGACCGCATCGACACCCAGTTCGTCGGCACCCCGGGCCAGGTCGCGGACCAGCTGGAGCGTCTGCGTGACGCCACCGAAGCCGACGAACTGATCGTCACGACCATCACCCACGACCACGTCGACCGCGTCCGCTCCTACCAGCTGCTCGCCGAGGAATGGGCCCGGCGGTAACTCCGCCGCACACCTGATCCCGGCCTATCCGCTAGCGGCCAATGTCGCGAGCCTGCCTATGGGGCCGGGCTTTTGAACCGTAGGCTGGCTGGTGTGAATGAGGGTCCGGTGTAGCCGTGATCGAGGAGCTGGCGCGGAAACGTCTGGGCTTTCCGGAGCTTCGTCCCGGGCAGCTGGGCGCGGTGGAGGCGCTGGCCGGTGGCCATGACGTGCTGGCCGTGCTGCCGACCGGCGGCGGCAAGTCGGCGATCTACGAGCTCGCCGGGATGCTGCGGGCGGGTCCGACCGTCGTCGTCTCGCCGCTGATCGCGCTGCAAGATGATCAGCTGGCGCACCTGCGGGCGGCCGGGCTGCGGGCGGTCCTGGTGAACTCCCAGCAGGCGGCGGGTACCCGGGCGGCGGCGCTGCTGGCCTCGTGCGATGCGGACACGTTCGTGTTCCTCTCGCCCGAGCAGCTGGCCAACACCGAGACCCGCGACACGCTAAGGCGGGCCAGGCCCGGGCTGTTCGTCGTGGACGAGGCGCACCTGATCAGCCAGTGGGGTCACGACTTCCGGCCCGATTACCTGCTGCTCGGCGCGCAGGCCGAGGCGCTCGGCGCGCCGGTCCGGCTGGCCCTGACCGCGACCGCCGCGCCGCCGGTGCGGCAGGAGATCATCCGGCGGCTCGGCCTGCGCGATCCGGTGGTGGTGATCGGCGACTTCGACCGGCCGCAGCTGCAGCTGTCGGTGCTGCACGTCACCACCATTGCCGACAAGGAGCGCGAGCTGGTCCGCACCGCGCGGGAGTTCGCCGGCCCGGGGATCGTCTACGCGGCGACGCACGCCAGCGCGCAGGCCGCCCACGACGCCCTCTCCTGCGCCGGGGAGCAGGTGACGCTCTACCACGCCGGGCTGTCCAAGCGCGAGCGGGTGCAGGCGATGACGGCGTTCATGGACGGCTCGGCCCGCATCATCGCGGCCACGGTCGCCTTCGGCATGGGGATCGACAAACCGGACGTCCGCTGGGTGGTGCACGCCGACCCGCCGCCGTCGATGGATGCGTACTACCAGGAGATGGGGCGGGCCGGCCGGGACGGCCAGCCATCGCACGTGCGGCTGGTATACCGCTATGACGATTTCGAGCTGGCGCGCTACCTGTCCGCGAGGGGGATCTCCGGCGCGGCCGTCGGGCAGGCCGCGGCCGCGCTCGCGGCCGGGCAGCGGACCGAGCCCGGCGCACGGCAGCAGAAATCCGCGCTGGCCCGGCTGGCCGATCTCGGCGCGGCGGCCTGGCAGCCGGACGGCGACATCCGCTGGACCGCGACGATGACCGTCGCGGCCGCGGTGCAGGCCTCGGAGGCGGAGACCGAACGAGAGGACGAGGTGGAGCGCACCCGCCTGACGATGATGCGGCGCTACGCCGAGCACACCGGCTGCCGCCGTTCGTTCCTGCTGACCTACTTCGGGCAGGACTACCGCGGCCCCTGCGGGAACTGCGACAACGATCTCGGGCTCGCCGAGGCTGCTGGGGTTGGGTCCGCTGAGGTCCCCTTCGCCGTGGGCGCACGCGTCGTGAGCGAGCGCTGGGGCCAGGGCACGGTGCAGCGGTACGACGGCGACCAGGTCACCGTGCTATTCGACGAGCACGGCTACCGCGAGTTGTTCGTGCCGGTCGTGCGGGAGCGCGGCCTCCTCCGGCCCGCCTAGAAAGGAACCGTCACCTGGGCGGGCAAGACCGCCGCATCACGGGTTCCGTGTGTGCGGCGGGATTGAGGACCTGGTCGAGCCAGTCGAAGGCGCGGGAGTGGAAGAGGGTACGAGCGCCGCTTTCGCAGTGCTGTCCGGCGCCGTCCGCGGATCGGAACTCGAGGTACTGCTTGGGGCAGGTGAGCGCGTCGCAGAGCTTCCTGGCATCGACGCTGAGGTCGTCGTCTTCGGCCGAGCAGACGAAGGTCGGGCACTGGATGAGGTGCTCGATGCCTTTCAGCGAGTACTGCGGGGCGATCCGCAGATACTCCAGCGGGTCACTCAGGCCGTGGACCATCAGGTTGCGGCGCATCGCCCACCCGGCTGTCGGCTTGTTCATCACCGAGCGCATCAGGCGGTCGAGCAAGCGCAGCAGGGTGGGGTTGCCGTCCGGCAACTGCCTGGCGAGGAAGCCGGGGAGGCGGCGCGCGATCGCATCGAAGAGGTCGTAGGGGCCGCAGTCGGAGATGCACGCGGCCAGGCGATGCTCTGCGGTGGCGGCGCGCGGCGCGAGATAACCGCCGAAGCTGAGCCCGATCAACGCGATCCGCTCCGGATCGACATCCGGGCGGGTCAGCAGGTAGTCCACGACAGGGGTGATGACGTTCTCCCAGTCGGGACGGAACGGCACCCCCTGCTCGATGATCATGTTGCCCTGGCCGGGGCCGTCGAATGCCAGCACGTTGTAGCCGCGTTCCAGGGCCGCGGCACCGTTGGTGAAGTACAGCTCTTCCGCCGTGCTGTCATATCCGTTAGTCAAGATCACAGTGGACCGGGATGCCTGGTCGGCGGCGGCACGGAGATAGTGGGCCGGCAGGAAGGAGCCCTCGTACGGGATCGCGACGATCTCGGGCGGCAGCGCGAGCAGCGCCGCGCCGCGGCGGAAGCTCTCCACCTCCCGCCGGTGCGCCTCCGTCAGCCG
>PMOU01000164.1:0-1053 GCA_003161205.1 Actinomycetota bacterium
GCCGCTTCAGGCAGTGAGGGATCCTCCCTGCCCGCATCCGGCGCGAGCCGGACGGCGACCACCGGGCAAGGGCGATCCGAGCGGTAGGGCCACCTATCTGAGGCTGTGCAGGTCACGGACACAGGCGGCTGACCTGAGCCGACGTGGCGGAGGAACCCGAGGTGGCTCCGCTCCGCCGGGCGTCCGCCGGGCTTTCCCTTGTGACACATGGTTCTCGCGGTGTCGCCTGTCCGCTCCAGGCTCCGCGGGCAGCCTCCGGTTCCGCGCTCCCCTCAGTCGCCGGTCAAAGGCAGGGGGCCACGCTCGAGGACCTCGGCGAGGCGCCGGGCTGTAGCGGCGAGACCAGCCTGGTCCCCGATCCATACGTTCCATCCCAGATGGGTGAAGCCGATGTGCAGCTCGTAGCAGTGGTGGCGGGCAGCGGCGTCGAGGAGGGCGCCGGGCTCGGCCCGCACGCTCGGGGCCAGGAGCAGCCCGGACAGCGGATCGGCGGCGGCGATCCCCGGGTGGAACGGCGCCCAGAAGCTGCACCAGGCGGCATCGAAGAGGAAGTCGCCGCGCACCGAGCACTTCCAGGACAGCACCGCTTCGACCCGGCGGGCGTCCGGACTCACCAGCACGTTGCCGTGCAGGAGATCGCCGTGTACCAGGTCCCGGCGCTCCGGGCAGGCGTCCGCCAGGGCCCGTACCCGCTCGGTGACCGCCGCCGAAAGGGCGGCCAGCTCCTGGTCGCCAGCCAGGGCGGCGCTCCATCCGTGTACCAGGTTCCCGGGGTCATCGACCAGGCCAGCGAGGAGGAACTCCCGCCAGCTCCCGGCGGACGCGTCCGCCTGGTGCCAGACGACCGGGGCATCCAGGCGCGCAGGCACGCGGTAAAGAGCGACGAGCAGGCGGGTGAGGGTAGAGGTGATGGTGCCGGCCTGTTCTACCGGGGTGTCCTCCAGGAACCGCCCGCGGTGACGCACCGATATGGCAAAGGCTCGCCCGGACGGGGTGGTGCCCACCTCCCTGACCTCCGGCACGGGCAGGTCGGGGCCGCTGAAGGCCATGGCC
>PMOU01000164.1:1124-2790 GCA_003161205.1 Actinomycetota bacterium
GTGAGCGATCCCCGATTGAGACGCCCCCTGGTCGCTGTCGCTCATAACGAATATCGGACGCTCGCTTCAAAGCTGCGGTTACAGTCCGTCACGAGGATCGCAGTCCTACCATGCGGGTCCGTTTGCAGCTTCTCACTGAATGTCGCAAGCGACATTCAGGCGACATGGGATCTGAGAAAGCGATATCGCAGATGAGAACCTACAACCATGCTTCGTTTCTGATCTTGATCGCTCGTTTTGTCACCATTGATTCGTGCTCCGTATCTGCGTCACACCCATGCAGAGCTTGTCGAGAAATAACCCGTAGGTTTCCCGGTCCGCGCCCGAAGCTGTGGTATGGGGTTGGACATGGCGGATCGAGCGGGAGAGATGCTGGCGGCGAAGTTCGAGGCGATCTTCCCGCATCTGGATGAGCGCCAGCGGCGGCTGCTGATGGGTGCTGAGGCGCGGGCGCTGGGGCATGGCGGGATCCGGGTGGTGGCCCGCGCGGCGGGGGTCCGGGAGGCCACGGTCTCGCAGGGGGCCGCCGAGCTGGACCAGGGGGAGGAGCCGCTGGGCCGGGTACGCCGGGCAGGCGGGGGCCGCAAGCGGCTGGCTGACCTGGATCCGGGCCTGCGGCCGGCGCTGATGGCGCTGGTGGAGCCCGATGAGCGCGGTGATCCGATGTCGCCGCTGCGGTGGACGACGAAGTCGCTGCGGGCGCTGGCCGCCGAGCTCGCCCGGCAGGGCCACCGCGCAGGCCCGGACACGGTGGCTGACCTGCTGCATGAAGAGGGCTTCAGCCTGCAGGGCAACGTCAAGGCCATCGAGGGGAACCAGGTCCCTGACCGGGACGCCCAGTTCCGCTACCTGAACGAGCAGGTCGATCTGCGCGGTTTAAGTTAGGTCTGGTGCATCATGGCAAGATGGCCAGGTTAACCGCGAGGAGCGGGAAGAACAGGCGGGCCGGCATGGCAAGCGACGCGGGCCTCCGCGGGGAGATGCGCACACCGGGGCAGATCTCGCGGCGCGGATGTCTCTTCGCGCTGCTCGCGCTGGTCATCACCGCCACGATGCTGGCATGGGCAGCGCTTTTTGCCCTGCACCGGATCTTCCCGGCGCCCCCGGCGGTATGGAGTGCCGGTGGTGAGCAGTTCGCCCAGCTTAGCTCCCTGCAGGGGACCTGGCAGGACTCAGCCGGCGGGAAAATGATCTTTACCGGCCCCCGCTTCACCGCCGCCGCCAGCGGCGGCATCATCGCCGGCGGGACAGTCACCTTCGTCGACGTCCCGCAGGTGTTCAGCTGGGCCGCGGGCCCGCCCCCGCCCAGCTACGGGCACGGCACCTGGAAGGTCGGCACCAGCTCCCGCTCCATGATGGGGCTGCAGCACCAACCAGATGCCGGGATCATCAGCATCCAGTTCGGTACCGGGACCCTGGGTACCTACCCCCTGGTGGGGCTGGAAGTCGAAGGCCCCGCCTCCGCACCATCGTTCCTGTGCCAATACCCGGACCCCGCCAATACGTGCACATTCCGGAAAATATCCTGAAGGCGCAGCAACAGGACTCCTGATGACGCTCCCCAGCTGCAGCAAGAACGGCGCGCCTCTAAAAGAAGACCCTGCCGCCGCGAACTGCCAATCCGGCAGCCCGATCATAAGGGCCGACGGGGGTCTCCACTTAAGCG
>PMOU01000120.1 GCA_003161205.1 Actinomycetota bacterium
GCCAGCATCGGCGTGATCGGCCGTGGCATTCCCCCCATGCCTCATCGCCCCCTGGAGCATCACATACCCCAGAAGAAACAGCCTTAGCCCTCTGAACAGCACAGATAACCCACCGCAACCGAGAGCCGCCGAAATGCAGCCAGACTAAAAAGCCCCGGGTCCGCCCACGACGATGGTCCTTTGCTGTCGTTCCACCCACCCCGATGGTCCATCGTCGTCCCCAGACCGTCGTCGTCCCCAGAACGGGGGCGTCCCCCCAGAGCGGGGGATCGATTAGCTGGGCGGCTCGATCGTGTGCACGATGCTCCCGATTCCGGTGATCTCGACCTCGACCACGTCGCCAGCGGCCAGGAACGTGTTGCGGGGCAGGCCGACTCCGGCGGGCGTGCCGGTCAGGATGAGGTCGCCGGGCTCGAGCATGACCAGATCGCTGGCCGCCGAGACCAGGCCGGCGATCCCCACCACCAGTTCGCCGATGAACGTGTCCTGCTTCAGCTCGCCGTTCACCCACAGGCGCATCCGCTGGTCCTCGATATCCGGCACCGTCCAGGCCGGCGCGATGCCCGGGCCGATCGGGCACGATCCGTCCTGCGCCTTCTGGCCGAGCCAGTCGTAGGCGAAGGCCGCGAAGACCGCGTTCGGCCGGCTGAACCGCCCGCGGGCGGACAGGTCGTCGGCGACGGTGTACCCCGCCACGTACGATCCGGCCTCGCCGGGGGCGATGTGCTTGCCGCGCCGGCCGATCACGATGGCCAGCTCGCCCTCCCAGTCGTAATCCGGGGCGTCGCCGCGGGGCAGCGGTACGCAGGCGACCGGACCGGTGATGGTGGTCGTCGGCGGCTTCATGAAGAAGAACGGCGTGGCGCCGGGATCGGGGCGCGCGGTGTTCATCTCCTCGGCATGGGAGTAGTAGTTCGCGCCGGCGCACAGGACCTTCCGCGGGAAGGTGAGCGGAGCTTCGAGCCGGGCGTCCGGGACGGCCGGGAGCGCGGCTGGATCGAGCTGGCGGAGCTGTCCGCCCCACTTCTCCCAGGCGTCCAGGACGGCCAGCCCGGTGTCCGGCCAGTCCCCGGGCAGCGCGCGGACCACCCCGTCATGGCGCACTCCGGCCCGGATCGTGCCGTCGCCTCCGGTCGTGTACTGCACGAGCAGCAGTCCGGTCGTCATCGCGCTCCTTCGTCGTCCTCGCCGGGGCGGTAGCCCAGTTCGGCGGAGATCTGCCCGGCGGTGGCGCGCAGGGCGTCGGCTAGCTCGCCCGCCTCGCCCTCGGCCAGCAGGCGGGCAGGCATCGTCAGGCCGATCGCGAGCCCGAGCGCCCGGTCGGGACCGAAGACCGGCGCGCCGAGCGCCGCCATCCCGTAGATCATCCGGTGCAGCGAGCTGGCGATCCCGTCGCGGCGGGTCCGGGCCACCAGCTCCTCAAGCGCGGCGGCGTCGAGAGTCCGGGTCTCCTGCCGGGCCTGCTGGGCGGCGAGCACGCCGGCCGTCTGTGATCCGGGCAGATGCGCCAGGAACGTCACGCCGACGGCCGAGTCGAGCAGCGGCAGCACCGAACCGACCCGCACGGTGATCGGCAGCATGTGAGCCCCCGAATCCCAGCGGACGATGACCGGCCCGTCTTCGCCCCACACCGCCACGTTCGTGGTGTGGCCGGTCTGATCCCGCAGCCGGGAGGTGTGGGCGGCGGCGATGCTCTCGGCGTCCGTGCGGCGCAGCGCTTCTATGCCGAGGTGACGGGCCGCCGGTCCCAGGTCGTACTGGCCGGTGCGCGCGTCCTGCGACGCGAGACCGGAGCGGACCAGGCTCACCAGGTAGCGGTGGACCTTCGCCGGATGCATGGCGCAGTTGCGCGCCACTTCCGAGAGCGCCAGCGGGCCGCGGCCGGCCTCGAGGGCGCGAAGCACCTGCGCGCCCACCTCGATCGACTGGATGCCCTGCTGGGTATCGGGCATGTCAGGTCACGGTATCGCTGACCCGGAGCACGGTGTGGCCCACCGCGGTCCCGTTGATCACCGCGTCGTGTACCGCGGACGCGGTCTCCAGCGGCACCTCGCGCACCAGGCCGGGCGGGAGCCGGAATCCGTCGCGCACCAGATCCCAGAAATCACCCGTCGTGCGCGCCGTCGCGGTGCGCACCCCGAGCAGGGAGATGCTCCGGATGTACAGCGGCGCGGCCGGAACCCGCAGCACCGGCAGCCCGGGCGTCCCGATCGCACCCGAGATCACGATGCGCGCGCCGTTGACCAGCGTCGGGAAGTAGCGGTCGAACACGTCCGGCGCGGCCACGTTGTCGATCGCGGCATCCGGGCCCTTCCCCCCAGTGGCCGCCAGTATCGCCTCCGTGAGGTCCTCGCGCCACGAATCGAGCACAGTGATGTCCAGGCTGGGCGGGACCGCGCTGACCCGGCGGCTGAGCCCGATGGCGCGGGCGCCGAACCGGGGCGCGAGTGCCGCCAGCACCGTCGCCAGCGCACCCGTCACGCCGGTGATGAGCACGTCGCTGCCGCTGGTCACGGCGGCCACCCGCAGCTGTTCCAGGGCGATGGGACCGGTCGCGGCCAGCGCCGCCGCCTCGGCCATCTCGATCCCGTCGGGGAGGACGTGCAGGCTGCCGGCCGGCACGCGGGTGAGCTCGGCGTAGGAACCCCAGCGGTGAATACCCACCATCTCCAGCTGGGTGCACTCATGCTCCCGGCCCGACCGGCAGGCGACGCACTCGCCGCAGGTGTGCGTGTTCATCGCGGCGACCCGCAGGCCGGTCAGCGCCGGGTCCACGCCGTCGCCGACGGCTTCCACCACGCCCGCGAAGTCGCCCCCCAGCACATGCGGCAGCGTGATCTGCCGCGAGAGAGGATGCCGGCCGGAGCGGGCGGCGACATCGCGGGTACGCGAGACCTCCACCGCCGCGACGCGGACCAGGGCCTCCCCGGCCGCGGGCTGGGGCGCGGGCACATCCTCGAGCTCAAGGACGTCCGGATCGCCGAAGGCGCGCATGACCACCGCGCGCATTAGTGCTCCATCATCTCCGGATCGATCGGGCCCCACTTGTTGGCCGCTCCGGGTCCCAGGTTCCAGAACTGGGGAAACTGCGGCCAGTTCTCGTGCCACGGCCGGGGCTGAAACTGACCGGTCGCCTCGTCGTAGATGATGTCGATCTCGGTGAAGAGCTCCACCAGGTTCCCGTCGGGGTCATGGTGATAGGTAAAGATGTTGTGGCCCGCACCGTGGCGGCCGGGGCCCCACTGCAGCCGGATCTCCCGGGCGGCCAGATGGTCGAGGGCGTCTTTGAGGTGCCCGATGTCGCGCATCTCGAACGCGACGTGGAACAGCCCGTGCCTCTTGACGCTGCGCATCAAGTTGATGGCGTGGTGGTCGGCGTTACAGCGCAGGAACGTGAAGAAGTCCCCGATGGTGTCCGACCAGCGGAAGCCGAGCACATCGGTGTAGAAGTCCTGCGCGCCCTCCAGGTCTTCCACGTACGACGCGATGTGGCCCAGCTTGGTCGGCCTGATGCCCAGCGAGTTCGGCACCCCGCTGGGCTCCTGGCCCTGATAGAGGTAGATCGGCGTCGCGGTTTCGGGCTCCGGCAGCGCCAGCGCGGCGCGGATCTCGGGCTGCGGGTCGGAGCGCAGCTCCGCGTCGACGCCGATTTTCTTGAGGTCGCGCTGCACGTCGGACAGCGATCCGGCTACCTCGAAGCCGATCGCGGCGCGGCCGTTGCCCTCGCCCGGCCGGACGATCACGCAGTGATGGTCTACGCCGGTGGTGAGGTACGTGGCGGATCCGGACCGCTCGGTGACCACGAGGTCCAGCGCGTCGGTGTAGTAGTGCACCAGCCGGTCCGGATCAGGCGTGGTGACCTCGTAGAACCCGGGCTTGCTGACCGGCGCCGGGGCGCGGGTGTCAGGACTGGTCGTCATACGCGTACTCCTGGCGGCTAGAGGTGAAGGGCCTCAACGTTACATTAACCGTAGTGAGTCTCTCAATCCGTAAGCTCCCCTTGGGAAGGCAGGACAGTGGCGAATCCGCTCGATCAGGTGGCGTCGTGGCCGGCCACCGCTGCGGTCGGCGTCGCGTCGGCGGCGGGCGTGATGGCATCGACCGGCCCGGACGACCGGCCGTATGCCTGGGCGTCGGTGACCAAGCTGCTCGTCGCGCTGGCCGCGCTCGACGGCGTGCAGCGCGGCCTGCTCGAACTGGACGAGCCGGCCGGGCCGCCCGGATCGACGATCCGGCACCTGCTCTCGCACGCGTCCGGGCTCGGATTCGACGGTGACGCGATCCTCAGCCCGCCCGGCCGCCGGCGGATCTACTCCAACCGCGGTATCGAGATCGTCGCGGACCTCCTCGCCGGCCGGTCCGGCCAGCCCTTCGAGCGGCTGCTGGCCGAGGCGGTCTGCCTGCCGCTCGAGATGGCGGACACCCGGCTGGAGGGCTCCCCGGCCTGGGGCGCGGTCGGGCCGCTCCGCGATCTCATGACGCTGGCGATCGAACTGATCCGTCCGCGGCTTGTCCGCGAGGATCTGCTGGCGGAGGCGACCCGGACCGCCTTCGGTGGCCTGCCCGGCGTCCTGCCGGGCTTCGGCCGGCAGCCGCACTGCGACTGGGGCCTGGGGTTCGAGATCAGGGACGCCAAGGAGCCGCACTGGACCGGATCGGCCAACTCGGCCCGGACGTTCGGTCATTTCGGCCGATCCGGCAGCTTTCTCTGGGTCGACCCGGCGGCCGGGATCGCCTGTGCCTGCCTGGCCGACCGCGACTTCGGCGACTGGGCCAAGCAGGCCTGGCCCCGGCTGTCCGATGACGTGCTCGCGTCCTACGCCGCCAAAGATTTATCCGGCCGAACGGTCCTGCCGCAGCCCCCAGCCAGCATCACCCCGGCCGGTCGGCCGCACCTCACCCGACAACGATGCCGAGATCGTCAACGTCCTGGTCCTGGCCGCGGTGCTGGAAGCCGACCTCGCCGCGTCATCGATGACCGTGGAAAGACGCGCATGTGTTTAGAGTTGTCTATGTCCAAGCCGGCCGGCGAGATTGGCCATCTCCGTAACGAGGAACTCCCTCCTGTCCGTGTGATCGTCCCGCCCGACTTCAGCGGCCGGGTCTTCGAGGACGACCTGGATCCGGGCGAGGTGGTGTTCGACGGNNAGCCTGACCGCGATGCTCGTCTGGCATGAGCGCTACCCGCTGGGCCGCGGGTGGCGATCCGGCTGGGTGCTGAGCTATGACACCGACGGCCAGGGGAACCCGGACGACTACATCGTCGGCCTCAGCCTGGCTGACGTCGACGCCGCCGTGGCCCAGGCCCGCGAGTACTTGCGATCGGTCGGCTACCCCGCCGGCGGCTGGCCGCTGTCCTAGTCCCGCGGCTCTAGTCTCGCGGCAGAGCACGAGCAGCCACCTCAGAGGCGTGATGTGCTGCCCGTCGCATCCGTACGATCAAGGTCGCCGAGGGCACGACCTTCCCGGACATGTAGGTCGACAGGCGGGACCGCGAGGTTCCTATCCGCTCCGCGAAATCCTGCTTGGACAGCCCGGATCCGGCGGCGAGGTGGCGCACTTCGGATGCCACCTCCTCCCGCTCTGAATCGATAGCGACCTCTCGGGCGCGAGCCACTACTCCCTCCAGCAGCTCGGCGGTGCCGTAAGGGCGGGACAGGCGGATGGCTTCGAGGACTTGCTGAGCTACCGGACCCCAGGGATCGGCCCGGATCGCGGCTGCGAGCCTGCGCCAGTCCGGTAGGGTGCCCCGTTCCACTGCCGCAAGGATGCCTTCGAAGGGCCACGTCTCCACCGGGTCATCCGGGGAGGAGTCAATGTTGCGGAATTTCAGGGCAGTGGTCATTGCGCCATCTCCACGGCCAGCGAGCGGCAGACGCCGGTCACGTTTTCCCAGTCCGCCCAGCGTGCGTCCAGGCGCTTATACCGGTCAAGCTGGCCGATGGTACGAGCGTCGGCCGGTTGGGGGTCTGCCAGTTGCCGGGCTAGCTGGGTCGCCACGCCCTGCGGGCCGGGACCGCGCTGATCGGAATAGTAGGCGTCGATGTGCCGGAGCACGTCCGCGGCGTGAGTGATCCCGTACCGGTCAGCGAGGGCCGCTACGTCGAGGTAATCCCGTACCTGATTTCGTCGGACAATCAGATAACCCTTGATCCGCAGCGTCTCGTCTGGCGTCGGTACCCGGAGCACGTGTCCGGACGGCAACGGCACCTCCGTGACCTCCAGCGGCCTGTTCCGGATGAGTTGACGTATCCCCGACTCGATATCGCCCAAGTCGCCCAGGATGATCTTTCCCGGCGTCACCCGGTTCGTCACCCAGCCGTCTGTAGCTTCGATCGCTTCAAGTACCGCATCAAAACGGGTGTTGAGATCTTCTAGCACATGATCGTGGTCAAAGGAGGAGCGATGGTTCGCCCACAGCGCTGCGGCGGAACCGCCTACCAGAACGGCATCAGGAAGGACCTCTTGCAGCCGCGCTGCTGATTCCAGCACGCGGACCAACTCGGACCGCGCTAGCCCAGGGGTGTCAGACTCAGGTCCGGCCATCTTTACACCTCCTATGATCAGATTGACTGTATCAGATGTGATACAGTCAATTCCCAGAGTGGCCCTCGGGCGGCCGCAACCGAACCAACGGGCCGGGCCTGATCAGCCCACCAGCTCGACATCCCCGGTAAACGCGGCCCACAGGGCCGCGTAGCTGCCGCCCCGGGCCAGCAGCTCGGCGTGGGTGCCGACCTCGGCGATCCGGCCCGACTCCATCACCACGATGCGGTCGGCGCGGGCGGCGGTGGTCAGCCGGTGCGCGACCACCAAGGTGGTGCGTTTGGCCGTCAGTCGCTCGGTCGCGGTATTGACCGCCGCCTCCGACGCCAAGTCGAGGGCCGCGGTGGCCTCGTCGAG
>PMOU01000055.1 GCA_003161205.1 Actinomycetota bacterium
GCCCGGTTCGGGTGGTTCGCCGTCTGGCGGGCCTGATCGCGATGCGCGGCCCGAGCCGGGCGGTGGGTTCCCGGACGGGGGCTGGGGGGAGTGGTCGGCTTCGGCCGGGGATTGCCTGACCGAGGAGGAGTGGCTGGCGTGGGAGCCGCCGGTTGATCTCGACGAGCTGCCCGTCGAGGACGATGATCCCGGCCCCGGCGACCCGGCAGCGCCTGTCCGGCAGGGGCGGTCGCCGCGGCCCGGGCAGGGATCACGCCGCCCCGCCGGGTACCCCCGCAAGCCGCCGCCGGCCCGCCGCGGTCCCGGCGAACCTGCCTCGGCCCGCCGGATCCCGGGGGAGTCCCCCGGCCCGTCCGGGGCGTTCGCGACCGGCCAGCCCCTCGACGTCGCCCCCGGCAGCGCGGCGCTGCTGGGCCTGGCCGAGTACGCCGCCGGTTCTGATGACCGGTTCACCGGCGCCTCTGATGATGAGCTGACCGGAATGATCTGCGCGCTGGACCGGGCGGAGGCATCGGCGTGCGCGCTGAAGCATGTCGCGGTCGCTGAACTGATCCGCCGCCGCCCCGACCCCGGCTCCCCGCTGGAAGGCCCGGCGCAGATGCCCGCCATCTACGATGAGTTCACCGAGGACGAGCTCCGTGATGCCCTGGCTGAGACCCGGCACGTCACGGAGGGGATCCTAGGCCTGGCGCATGACCTGGAAACCAAGCTGCCCGGGACCAAGGCGGCGTTCCGCGCCGGGATCCTGCGGCTGTCCAAGGTCGAGATATTCGCCCGGGCGGTGGCGAACCTGGACCCGGACGAAGCGCGGGCCGCCGAAGCGCTGGTGCTGGGGCGGGCGGGGCGGCTGACCCCGGGCGGGCTGCGAGCCGCGATCGCCCGGGCGGTCATCGAGGTCAACCCGGAGAAGGCGGTGAAGCGGCGGGAGCAGGCGCAGCAGGATGCCCGGGTGCAGCGGTGGCGGGAGGATTCCGGTAACGCCGCGCTGATGGGCCGGGAACTGCCGCCCGATGAGGTCCTGGCCGCGGATCAGCGGATCTCCTGGTGGGCCCGGCAGCTGAAGAAGGCGGGCCTGGCCGGGGACATGGATGTTCTCCGGGGGCGTGCCTACCTGGATCTGCTGCTGGGCAAGGATTCCCGCCCCGCCGCCCCGCCCGCCGCAAACCAGGACAGCAATGCCAGCGAGAACCACGAGCCCGGCAACGACGGCCCCGGCAGCAACACCGACACCGAGAGCAAGAACTCCGAGCCCGGCGAGAACGGCGAACCCGGCAGCGACGGATCCGGCAGCAATAGCAAGAACGGCGAGAGCGGCGAGAGCGGCGGGCCGGACGGTCCGCGCGGTGATGGGCCTGCAGGTCCGGGCGACGGCGGATCGCCGGCGCCGTGCCCCGGCGGAGCGGGTATCCCGCCGACGGCGGGGGTGATCCCGGCCGGGTTCGCGGGCCGGATCAACCTCACCGTCCCCCTGGCCACCCTGCTGGACCTGGCCGAGCGGCCCGGCGAGCTGTCCGGCCTGGGTCCCGTCGACCCCGCGCTGGCCCGTGACCTGGCCCGCGCCGCGGCCGCCAACCCTAAGACCACGTGGTGCGTGACCGTGACCGATGAGCAGGGACACGCCATCGGCCACGGCTGCGCCCGGCCCGAACCCCGCACCCGCACACCCGGCGTCAGGAACGGCACGCCCAGGTCCCCGACCGGACCCGCCCCACCCGGCGACCACGATCCACCCGGCGGCCCCGCCCCGCCCCCCGGACCCGCCGGACATGATCCGCCCGCCGGACATGATCCGCCCGGCAGACCTGGCACCGGCCCCCGGCCGGGGTTCACCTTCACCGCCACCGCCGATCACGGGCCGCCCGGCGGATACGGCGCCTGGCGGCTAGCCACCGGAGTTCCCGGGCAGCGGGCTCTGCTGCTGGCCCTGGACCCGATTGCCCTGGACGAATGCGACCACCGGTTCGAGGCCCGCGGCCACGNNCCCCGGAGTCAAGCTCCGCCACCTGTCCCAGATCCGGCACGCCACATGTACCGGGCCGACCTGCCGTCGCCCTTCCACCCAAGCCGATTTCGAGCACAACATCCCATACGAAGCGGGCGGCCGGACGTGCCTGTGTAACGGCGGGCCGACCTGCCGTCACGAGCACCGGCTCAAGCAGCACCCCCGCTGGAAAGTCGAGCAAATCACCCCGGGCACCTTCCGCCGAACCGCCCCGTCCGGCCGCCGGTACACCACCGAACCAACTCGCTACCCGATATGACGAGCTAGTTGGTGCTCGTCTGGAAGATCGGCCAGCCGATCTCGGTCCGCCAGGCTGATTCGTCGGGTGTGTCGTGGCGGCCGCACAGGTAGTACTCGCGGATGGGTCCGTCGACCGCGAGCGCGTGCTGGGTCACATGGGTGGCGAGGGCGCCGTAGGCGCGGTCGATGTTGTTATGCGGGCCGCTGTGGACGATGATCGCCAGCTCGGCGGGCGGCAGCTCGACGCCTTCCACGCGGCCGACCGGACGGATCTGCCCGGTGCAGGGAATGAACACAGTGGCCTGACCACGTTCGTTGGTGAAAAGGTCCGCGGCGTAGATGCCGCCGGGTTCGCCGCTGGCCGTTAGTGCCTGCGCGTTGATGGTGGCCTGGAGTTCACCGAGCGCGCCCTGGTACCAGGGGCCGGCGTCGTCGATGTCGATCACGGCGGTGATGGCCGCCGCCCGGGTCCCGGCGACGCTGCGATGGCTGATATCGGTCCGCGCTGGGTCCTGCGGGTGGTCGAGAAGGTCACGCAGTGAGGCGACCGCGGTCTGCGTGCGCGCCAGGCCCTCCTCCAGTCGGCTGAGATGTGCGGCGATCAGCTCGTTGCGGCTCGGCACGTCGGGCGCGGCGAGGATGCGCCGGATCTCTTCGATCGGCATGTCCAGCTCCCGGAATCGCCGGATGACCTGCGCGGTAGGGATCTGCTGCGTGGTGTAGCGGCGGTGCCCGGTGAACTGGTCGACGTCCGCGGGTTCGAGCAGTCCCACCCGGTGATAGTGCCGCAGCGTCTTGATGCTCATCTGGGTTGCCCGGGAGAAATCGCCGATCGGCAGCGAGGAGGTGGCCATGACCCCCAGTCTGCTACCTCCCCCAGGGGGAGAAAAAAGTGCCGCCCGGCGTCTTGATCCTCCCCGTGGTGCAGGCCGGAGTCTTGGTTGTGTCAGGCCGAACGGTCACACCGGTAGAGAGGAACCCGAATCATGATCACCACTGAGCTGACCGGCGTCGTCGCCGAGCACATCGCCGCCGTCAACGCCCTGGACATCGACGCCATCATGGCGACCTTCGCCGAGGACGCCTACGTCAACGATGCCCGCCGCGAGTTCGTGGGCATCGATGCGGTCCGCCGCTGGGTCGCGAAGGAAATGGTCGGCGACAAGGTCACCATCGACGTTCGCGAGGTTCTCGACCACCACGGCGACACCATCGTCCGCGGCGCCTACGACGGCACGTTCGACAAGACCAAACTGCCCGCCGAGCTCATCCTGTCGAACTACTTCAGCGTCCGAGACGGCAAGATCGTCAGCCTCGTCGTCATCTTCAACTCACCCGCCGACTACTGAACATGCCGCTACCCAGCTCGCGGGCATCGGCGGGCCTTGCGGCACGTCGCGAGGGTGGCCAGGCTGACCTGTCCACCCTCGGCCGACGCCTTCGCCGAGGTCATCCGCGTGAGCCCAGCGCGTCCGCCACGACCCGTGCCAGCCTCCCGATGAGCTCACCGTCCGGGTCGTGGTCCGGATTTACCTCGGTGATGACCAGCCCGCCGAACTTCTCACTCCCAGCGAACTCGCCCAACCCGGCGCTGACCTCCGCCAGCGTGAGCCCGGCGAAGTGCGGGAAGTTCGCCAACGGGAACAAGCCGGTGTGCAGCACATCGACGTCCAGATGCACCAGGTAGGTATCCGCCCGGCGCTCCAGGTAGGCGCGCGCCGCCCGGGCCTGCCCGGCCGGGTCGGCTCGCACCGCCGGGGCGGGAGCCGCGTACAGGTGCCTGCTGACCAGCTCGGTCCACTGACCGGTGTCCAGTTCAGCCGGGTCGAAGCCGAACAGCACCACCTGATCCGCCCGCACCAGCGGGCTGCGGGAGCCGAGCCCCGCCAGCCGGGGCGAGCCGCCGCCGAGCATGTGCGTCATGCCCATCGTGTCGGCCACCGCTGACTGGCTGCGTTCCGGGATGTCCAGGTCAGCGTCGCCGTCGAAGTACACCAGCCCGGCCTCGCCGAATCCGGCCAGTACCCCGAGCGTGATCGTGCAGTCCCCGCCTAGCACTAGCGGCAGCCGTCCGCCGCCCCGGATCGCCGTCACCTCGTCAGCGACGCGACGGGCCACGGTAACAACACGCTCCACATCGCGCAGCCCGTCGGCCGGCGGCACCGGCCGGAACGGCGCCGCAGGCAGATCGCCCCGGTCCTCGACGTCCAGCCCGGCCTGTCGCAGGGCCTCGGCCAGCCCGGCGGCGCGCCACGCGGCCGGCGCCTTTTCCTGTCCCGGATTGTGCGAGCCCGCGCTGCTCGGCACCCCGAGGATGCTCACTCGCCGATCGTGCGCTGTCATCGGTGCCCGCCTCCAGTTATGTAACGTACAAAATTTAATCAATACGTTACTACCATCGCCGCTCACGGCTAAACGTGCTGGCTAATAGAAGAGCGTTACACTGAGGTCATGCTGGTCGAGCCGCTGTACCCCGACGTGCTTGTCTGGCTGGTCAACGAATGGGGTTCGGTGCCCCGCGTTGCGGCCGGGGAAGACCAGGAGCCCTACCCGGACACCGATCTGCTGGCCGCCCTCCTCGCGGGCTCCGGTGTCCGCTCGTGCCCGCCCGCCGCTCTGACCACTCCCGCCCTGCGCCAGGTGGCCGACCGCCTCCATCGGGTGTTCGCCGCCACCGATCTCGGCGAGCGCGTCAGGCTGGTGGCCGGCCTGCTGGCCGAGACCGCGGTCCGGCCCGCCCTGGAACTGGAACTGCCACTGGACCTGGACCTGGAACAAGGCGCCACCGCCGCCCGCCCCAGCGCGACCGCCGCCCGCCCCAGCGCGACCTGGCAGGTAGACGATGCCCCGCACGTCCTGCTCGCCGCCGCGGCCCTGACGCTGCGGCACCAGCTTGCCGAGCACGACCCGGCCCGGATCGGCGTCTGCTCCGGCCGGCGTTGCGCGGACGCCTTCATCGACGCCTCGCCCGCCGGGCAGCGCCGGTTCTGCTCCCTGACCTGCCAGAACCGCACCAGGGTCGCCGCCTGGCGCCAGCGCCAGAGCTCCCAGCCCCAGAGCCCCCAGCCCCAGAACTAATCCGGGGGACAGTAGAGCTGCTTGGCGTAGTTCGCCGGGGCGTAGTACGCCTCTAGTTCCGCCAGGGTCTCCGGTGTCTCCTGAACGGCGACGCGGCCAGCCACTCCCGGTCCGTGGCGTGCAGCCGGGTGCGTTCCTTGGTCACGGCGCGCCCGGTCGGCGTCCCCAGCACCTCCCGCAGTTCCCGCGTCGAGCTGATCTCCGCGTAGTCCACGGCATGACCCCCTAAAGGTCGGGGAAGACCCGATCCGGGTTGTGCTCGGATAGCACCGACGGCGGCCCGATGATGGCCTTGTCCGGTTCCCCGATGACGTCCTGGTTCTTGCCGTCGTAGTCGAACTTCGCCAGCACGTGCCGTATCGCCGCCAGCCGGGCGCGCTTCTTGTCGTTGCTCTTCACCACCGTCCACGGCGCCTCGGCCGTGTCGGTGTAGTGGAACATCGCTTCCTTGGCCTCGGTGTAGGCCTCCCACTTGTCCAGCGACTCGATGTCCATCGGGCTCAGCTTCCACTGCCGTACCGGGTCGATCCGCCGGATGATGAAACGCGTGCGCTGCTCGGCAGGCGTTACCGAGAACCAGAACTTCGTCAGGTGCAGCCCCGAGCGGATCAGCATGCGCTCGAACTCCGGCGCCTCCCGCATGAACTCCTCATATTCCGCCTGCGTGCAGAAGCCCATGACCCGTTCCACGCCCGCCCGGTTGTACCACGACCGGTCGAACATGACGATCTCGCCGCCCGCGGGCAGATTCGGCACGTAACGCTGGAGGTACCACTGGGTCCGTTCCCGCTCATTCGGCTTCGCCAGCGCGACCACCGTCGCGCCGCGCGGGTTCAGGTGCTCGGTGAAGCGCTTGATCGTGCCGCCCTTGCCGGCCGCGTCGCGGCCTTCGAACACGAGCACGATCTGCTGCCCGGTCGACTTCACCCAGTTCTGCAGCTTGACGAGCTCGATCTGCAGCGGGCGCTTCTCGTGCTCGTACTCAGGCCGCGACATTTTCTCGTTGTAGGGATAGTCCTCGCGCCAGGTCTCGACCGTGCGGCCGTCGGCGTAGCGCAGCACGGGATCGTCGTGCTCGTCATCGTCGTCCACCGTCAGGCCCGCCAGGAGGTCTCGGTCGGACGCCCAGTTTTCTGGCAGCGCGTTGAACAGATCGGTAGGTTCACTGGTCACGCCCCTAGCACAGCACATTCCGCCCCCTCCGTCACCTGCCGGCGCCCCGTTTTACCCGACGGTCATCTCCCGGCCCCGGAAAGGTCAAAATCTCTTATTCCGAACGAGCCGTGGCATCACCCCTCGTCACCGCGAACCCCGGCCACCTGGCCGCGGGTCCGGCCTAGCGGTCGCCGTGGA
Organism: Actinomycetota bacterium; assembly: GCA_003161205.1. Next base: position 6,674 of record PMOU01000055.1, read on the forward strand.
CGACGACTCCGCCCGCGACCGTGGTGACGACCGAGGTGCTGCCGATGTCGCGAGCCGGGATGGCGTACAGGTCCTGGTCGAGAACGGCCAGGTCGGCCCGCAGGCCTGGCCGCAGCTGGCCGGCCACGTCCTCCTCGTGGTTCACCCAGGCGACCCCGGTGGTGAAGGCGTCGACGGCGGCGTCGAGGGTGATCGCCTGATCGGGCAGGAACGCGTTCTCGCATTCCGGCTTGCCCGCCCTCCCGAGACGCTTGGACAGCACCCGGTTGACCGCGACGTGGATCTCCTGCAGCGGGTCCGCGCTGGACACCGGCCAGTCGCTGCCGAACGCGATCCGCGCGCCGCCGCGGAGCAGCGAGCCGATCTGGTACTGCCNNGCGCGCTCGGCGCCGACGAACGGGATGGTCAGCTCCTCCATCTGTGTCTCCGCGCACGCCCAGAGGGGCTGGAAGTTGGCCACCGCGTCGAGCGCCTTGAACCTGCCCATGTCCCGAGGCGAGATGAACTGCAGGTGCGCCAGGTGGTGGCGGCCGGACCGGCGCTGCGCGGCGGGGAGCGCCGCCAGCGCATCCAGGGCGGTGCTGACCGCCTGGTCGCCGATGGCGTGGAAGTGGAGCTGGAACCCCGCCGCGGCCAGCTGGCGCGTGGCCTCGCCCAGCATCTCCGGCTCCAGGAACAGCCGGCCCCGGTGGTCGCCGGGGTGACCGTCCCGGTCCAGGTAGGGAGCCGACATGGCGGCGGTGAACGTCTCGCACACGCCGTCGAGCATCAGCTTGACCGTGGTCGCCCGGAACCGCCCGCCGCCCGCCTGCCCTCCGCCGGCTTGCCAGCTGCCAGCCTGCCCGCCGCCCGCCTGCTCGCGCCGCGTCAGCAGGTCGTCGATCTGCTCTAGGCCGCGCCCGCGGTCCCACCACAGGGCGCCGACGACCTGGCTGCTGAGCATGCCGTAGTCGGCGGCCATCAGGTACGCGTCGAAGGTGTCCGGGATGCCGAGCTCGCCCGCCGCGCCGACGCAGGCGTCCTGGAACCGGGTGATCCCCAGCGAGTGCAGGTGGGTCTGGCCGGCCAGCAGGCCCGCGATGAGCTCGGCCGGGTCGGGCGGCGGGACGAGGGCCGCGACCAGCCGCATGGCCCCGTCGTGCAGCGCCCCGGTGGGGCGGCCGTGGTCGTCGCGCTCGATCCGCCCGTCGATCGGGTCGGGCGTGCTCGCGTCGATGCCCGCGATCGTCAGGGCGGCGGTATTCACCCACGCGCTGTGGTGATCCCGGTTCGGCAGGAAGGCCGGCCGGCCGCCGGTGATCGGGTCCAGGTCCGCCGCNNAACAGTAGTTGTCGACCGCGGCCAGGCACTCGTGCCTGGTCCGCAGGCCCAGCAGGTTGCAGCGCAGGCTTTCCAGGCCGCCGGCCACCGCGTGCACATGCGCGTCGCCGAAGGCGGGCAGCGCCAGCCGTCCGCGCAGGTCGATGACGCGAGTCCGCCGGCCGGTCAGCTCCCGGATCTCGTCATCGGTGCCGAGGGCCTGGATCAGGCCGCCCCGGACCGCCAGGGCCTGGACGAATCCCGACGGGTGCGCCGGGGTGCGTATCTTGCCCCCGGCGAAGACAAGATCAGCCTCGTTGCCGCTCACCGCCATGCTGCCGCACCCCTTGCCTGACCGGATGCAGCCAACCTAGCAATCCGTCCGCGTCTTTCTCCGCCCCGCGGCCCGCTGCTACCACCACCGCCTCGCTGTGATCGGATGGAGACATGAAGGTTCGGATAGGAGTGTCCCTGGGGCCGGCCGGAACGCCTGAGGGTTTCGCGGCGGCGGTCGATCTGCTCGAGCAGGCCAGGGTGGATTCGCTGTGGCTGCCGGAGGTCGTGTACTCCCCGGTGGTGGAGCCGTTCACCGGCATGGCCTTCGCGCTGTCGCGGACTCAGCGGCTGAAGGTGGGCACCGGGATCTCGGTGCTGCCCGGGCGTCATCCCGTGCTGGTCGCCAAGCAGCTCGCCTCGCTGGCGGGCCTGGCGCCTGCGCGAGTGCTTCCGGTGTTCGGCTTGCAGCCGGCCCAGGCCGCCGAGCGGGTGCTGTTCCCGGTGCCCGAGGGGCGGCGCGCCGCCGTGTTCGATGAGTCGCTGACACTGCTGCGGCTCCTGCTCACCTCGGAGACGGTGTCGTTCGAGGGGGAATTCTTCACCGTGTCCGGAGCGAGCATCGGGCCGCTGCCGGCCAAGCCGCTGGATATCTGGCTGGGCGGTTCGGCCCCGGGGGGCTTGCGACGGGTGGGCCGGCTGGCGGACGGGTGGCTCGGCTCGCTGCTCACTCCGTCCGAGGCGGGCGCGGCGGTGGCTACCATCCAGGAGGCCGCCGCCGACGCGGGCCGGGTCGTGGACCCCGATCACTTCGGGCTCAGCGTGCCCGTCGCGCTGGACGGCGTACCGGACGCACTGCTGGCCTCGATCCGCCGCCGCAGGCCGGACGCCGACCCGGCGGCGCTGATCCCGGCCGGCTGGGACGACGCGCGCCGGCTTCTCGAGCAGTACGTCGAGGCCGGGCTGAGCAAGTTCGTGGTCCGGCCCGCGGCCGCGTCTCCGGCCGCAGGCCCCGCGTCATTCGCCCCGTTCGCGGACGGCGTCATCCGGGAGCTCATCCCGCTGCAGAACTGACCCGATGACACCGCTGGTGCCGTGAAGCTCAGCGGCCGCCTGTGCGCGGTGGCTTCCGGTGCATGTGGTAGCCGGCGGCGACCGCCGCCCGGCCGCGATGCGCGGTCAGGGCCGCCCCGGCCAGCCCGCCGATCGCGCTGGCCATCCCGATCTGCTGCGCCCGCGTCGGACCCGCCGCGCGCTCTCCGGCCCGGCGCTCCCCGGCTCCCTGCTCTCGGGCCGTACGATCCCTCGCCGCCTGCCGAACCTATCGCCCGCGGAACAAGGCCGTCCGCGCGTGGGTTGAAAGTGAACGACCGGAGGAGCCGATGACCATGGACCAAGCCGAGCAGACCGCGACCACCTCGGGCGCCGGGCCAAGTGGGGTCACCCCGCTGCTGCGCACCCTCGGCGACGCGGGCGCGGCCGTGTGCACCGACGGATTCTGCGAGGTGCCACCGACTCAAGAGGTGGCACCGGGACAAACGGCGACGGGAGCCGACGAGTGAAGATCGAGATCTGGTCCGATGTGGTCTGCCCTTGGTGCTACATCGGCAAGCGCAGGCTTGAGCACGCGCTACGCGAGTTCGAGCACGCCGACGAGGTCGAGGTCGCCTGGCGAAGCTTCCAGCTGAACCCCGACACCCCGGTGGGTACGGCCGTGCCCACCCTGGACTACCTGACCCGGCGGTTCGGCCCGCAGGCCGGCCAGATGACCGGCCGGGTCGCCGAACTAGCCCGCGCCGAGGGCCTGGACTTCGATTTCAGCACCCAGCTCACCGTGAACACCCTGGACTCGCACCGCCTGCTGCACCTGGCCGCCGACCTCGGCCTCGGCGACGCGGCCAAGGAACGGCTCCTGCACGCGCACTTCACCGAGGGCGCCGACCTGTCTGACCCCGAGACGCTGGTCCGCCTGGTCGGTGAGGTCGGCGTCGATACCGACCGTGCGCGGGAGGTGCTGGCCGGCCGCGAGTACGCCGACGCCGTGCAGGCCGACATCGAGCTGGCGCAGGCCTTCGGCGCGAGCGGCGTGCCGTTCTTCGTCATCGACCGCAAGTACGGCATCTCCGGGGCGCAGCCCGCCGAGACGTTCCTGCAGGCGCTGCGGACGGCCTACGCGGACGAAGCCGCCGAGTCCGCCGGCGCCAGGACTTCGGCTACTCCTCGATAATCCTTCCGGCTCTGCGCGTCCCCTAAGCTCAGGCCGGTGCGGATCACATCGCTCGGCCTCCGGACGGACGTGGCGCTGCGGGTGCTCGAAGGCGCCGAGGTCATCGACCGGGGGGACTACCTCGTCATCCGCAGCCTGGATAACCCGGGCTTCTGGTGGGGGAACTTCCTCGTGCTCCGCGCGATGCCCGAGGCTGGCACCGTCGGCCTGTGGCTGGCCAGGTTCGCCGCGGAGTTTCCCGCGGCCCGGCATGTCGCGCTGGCCGTCGACACCACCGATGACCAGGCGGTGATACCCGATGAGTTCGGAGCCGTGTGGCTGGAGCCGCAGCGCGGTACCGTGCTGACCTGTGCCGTCGTCCGCCCGCCGACGTTTACGAACCGCGACGCCGAGATCCGGCCGCTGGACTCCGACGCCGACTGGCAGCAATCGGTCGACCTGGGCATCCGCTGCTTCGACGACGGCGAACCGCGGGACTACCTGGACGGCCGGGTGGCGGCCCGGCGCCGGCTCACCCGGGCCGGCCGCGGCGCCTGGTTCGGCGCCTTCTCCGGCGGCCGGCTGCTCGCGCAGCTCGGGCTGTTCAGCGTGGGCGACGGCTACGGCCGCTACCAGCACGTCGAGACCGACCCGGCGGCCCGCCGCCAGGGGCTGGCCGGGACGCTGGTCTGGCATGCGGGCCGCTACGGCCGCGAGGTTCTCGGGGTGAGCACCCTGGTGATCGTCGCCGACCCCGCCGACGTGGCCATCCGGGTCTACCGCGCCTGCGGGTTCACCGACGCACAGAGCCAGCTCACCTTCGAGCGGCCGTCTGCGGGCTGAACCCGGCTAGCCCAAGCTGACCCCGCCTGTACCCCGGCTGTACCCGGCTGACGTCGGCCCGGGAGGGCGGTCAGCGGACTGCGCTGGTGAGCCACTGCCCGTTCGGAATAAGTCTTTTTTCTGTCACCACCGCCGAGACAAGATCGGCCGGGGTGATGTCGAACGCGTAGTTGAGCGCCTTCGTGCCGGCCGGCGCGGCCGGGACCGTGATCTCCTCGTCGGCGCGCAGCTCGATCGGGATCGCCGGGCCGTCCGGCGTCGCCTCGTCGATGGTCGACTCGGGCGCCGCGACCAGGAACGGGATTCCGGCCCGGTGCGCCGCCAGGGCCAGGCCGTAGGTGCCGATCTTGTTGGCGACGTCGCCGTTGGCGGCCACCCGGTCGGCGCCCACCACCACCGCGTCGGCGAGCCCCTGGCTGATCAGGAACGGTCCGGCGCCATCGCACACCAGCCGGTGCTCGATGCCGAGCTGGCCGAGCTCCCAGCAGGTCAGCCGGGCACCCTGCAGCAGCGGCCTGGTCTCGTCCACGATCACCCGCTCGAGCGCGCCCTGCTCGTGCAGCGCGCGAATGACCCCGAGCGCGGTGCCCCAGCCCAGGCAGGCCAGCGCGCCGGTGTTGCAGTGGGTGTGGACCCGGAGCGGCCGCTGGCCGCAGGCCTGCCTGAGGTACGCGGCGCCGCGCCTGCTGATCTGGTGGCTCGCCGTGGTGGCGAACTCGACCACGGCCAGGGCCGCGGCCTCGACCGCCTGGCGGCCCTGCGGGATCCGCGCCGCGACCGCGGCGACCTCGCGGCCCAGGTTGACCGCGGTCGGCCGCGCGCCGGCGATCCGCCTGACTTGCGTGTCCAGCCGCGCGGCGTCCCAGCTCTCGCGGCCGGCCTGGCGCACGGCCAGCGCGACGCCGAGCGCGCCCGCCGCGCCGAGTACCGGCGCGCCCCTGATGGCCAGGCTGTCGATCGCCTCGACCAGCTGGTCCACGGTGGCGATGCGCAGCACCCGGACCTGGTGCGGCAGCACCGTCTGATCCAGCGCCTCCATCTGCCCGTCCCGCCAGGCGAGCACGTCGGGTGTGTCCATACCGTTGAACCTATGCTGCTCGAACAGTTGCGGGACGACGTGGTCCGGGTGTGCCGGGAGCTGGCTTCGGCCGGACTGGTGGTGGGGACCTCAGGCAACGTGAGCGCGCGGGACGGCGACCTCGTGGTCGTGTCCCCGAGCGGCGTGGACTACGCCGAGCTGACCGCCGGCCTGGTGGGGGTGCACCGGCTCGACGGCGCCCCGGTCGAGGCCGTCCTCCGGCCCACCAGCGAGCTGCCGCTGCACCTAGCGGTTTACGCCGCCACCAGCGCGGCCGCGATCGTGCACACGCACTCGGTCGCCGCCACGGCGCTGTCCACCGTGGCCGACGAACTGCCTGCCATTCACTATCAGGTGGCGATGTTCGGCGGCCCGCTGGCGGTCGCACCGTACGCCACCTACGGGAGCGATGAGCTGGCCCGCCACGTGGTGACGGCGCTGCGCGACCGGACCGCCTGCCTCATGGCCAGCCACGGTGCGGTCACCACCGGCCCGGACCTGAGATCGGCCCTGACCGGGAGCCGCTACCTGGAGTGGCTGTGCGAGGTGTACCTGCGGGCGCTCGCGGCCAGCGGTCCCCGCGGCCCGCGTGTGCTGCCGGCCGAGGAGATCACGTTGGTGGCCGGCCAGCTCGCGGGTTACGGGCAGCGCGTCCCCAAACCGTCTTAGCAGCGGCCTTCGAAGGCGCCGGTGACGTAGGTGGTCCAGGGGTCCCAGTCCCGTCCGTCGTCGGAGATGGCGATCGCGGCCCTGGCGTTGCCCAGCGCATTGAACGTGGCCTCCGCGCCGTGCACGGCGTTGATCTGCCAGTAGCCGTNNGATTCCGCCATCGCGATCTCGGCGGCGGTGAAGGCCTCGGCGTGCGCGCCGCCGGCATCTTCCCAGAGTTCCTCAAGACCGGAGCAGCCGAGCGTGCCGCTCGGGCTGGTGGAAGAAGTCAGCACCGCCGCCTTGGGCTTGGGCTTGGGCTTGGCCGTGGCCTTGGCGTGCTTGGCGGTATAGGACGCCGTGGTGGCTGGCGCGCTGTAGGGAATCACCAGCGACTCGCCCACGTAGATGTTGTCCGGGTTGGAGATCTTGGACCTGTTCGCGTCGTAGATCCACCGCCAGTCCGCCGAGGTGCCGTAGAAGCGCTCGGAGATCGCGGACAGCGAGTCTCCGGAGTGGACGGTGTACCTGCGGGTCGCCGTCGCATCCCGGCGGACCAGGGCGACGGTGCTGGCCTCGGTGCGCACCTGCTCGGACACGGTCGCGGTCTTGGCGGGAGAGGCGACGGCGGCGTGCGCCTGCGGCGCGGCCGCGACCAGGATGCCCGCGATCGCCACCGCGGGGGCGGCCTTGCCGGCCTTCTCCGCTACCTTCTCCACCTGCGATGGCGTGGTGTGCCGACCGGTTCGACGGATCTTCCGCGCACGGCGGTCCGCGTGCCTCGACTCCACAGAACTCCCCAGATTGTCTCCGTGCGCGCCTACCCGGTTCCCGCTGTCGGGTCCTCTCGGCGAGCCTGCGTGGTCACTTTCCGCGACCGATGTGGCTTTCTACGCTTTCGGTGGTCTGTCCTATCTCGCGGAATCATGGCAGTATTCGCCGGCGGCTCGCAGGCAAATTGAGGTATTTCTGTAACTCATCTGTGATCTTGCGGCTCACGGACGGCCGACCCTGAAATACTGCGGATGTGAACAGTCATGGCCTGAGGTACTTCGAGGACTACCAGCTCGGCACCACCTATGAGTGCGGGATCGTTAGCGTCGACGAAGCTAGCATCATAAATTTCGCTAAGGAATTCGATCCGCAGTCGTTTCACGTCGATCCGGTGGCCGCTGCCAGCGGGCCGTTCGGCGGGCTGATCGCCAGCGGCTGGCATACCGCCGCTCTCACCATGCGACTGCTGGTCGAGAATTATCTCTCGGCGGAGGCGAGCCTCGGCGGCGCCGGTGCGGACGACATCCGCTGGCCCTATCCGGTGCGCCCGGATGACACGCTCCGTGTCCGGGCCACCGTGGTCGAGTCGAGGAGATCGCTGAGCAAGCCCGACCGGGGCATCATCAAGACGCTGGCCGAGGCGGTCAATCAGGACGGCCGGACCGTCATGCGGTGCACCGCGATCAACTTCCTGCGCGTCCG
>PMOU01000478.1:0-1476 GCA_003161205.1 Actinomycetota bacterium
AGCGGCAACCCCGGACCGGGCGGGTGGGGGGTCGTGCTCCGCTGGAACGACACCGAAAAGGAGCTGTACGGCGGAGACCCGCAGACCACGAACAACCGGATGGAACTGATGGCCGCCATCCAGGCGCTCGAGACGCTGCAGCGGCCCGCCGAGGTCAAGCTGCATACGGACAGCAAGTACCTGCTCGACGGGATCACCAAGTGGATCAAGGGCTGGCAGCGCAACGGCTGGATGACCTCGGCCAAGAAGCCGGTCAAGAACGCGGACCTGTGGCGCAGGCTGAGTGAGGCGATGAGCCGCCACGAGGTCACGTGGCTCTGGGTGAAGGGCCACGCGGGCGATCCGGGCAACGAGCGCGCCGACGTCCTGGCGCGGCGCGGCATCGAGGAAGCGGCCAGCGCCGTCCGGTCGCGATAGCGTCCTCGGCAGCAACTACCCCATGTGGCCAGACGGAGCGACGGGAGAAGTCGGCCTGTCGCCAAACAGCAGCAGCCACGCCACGTTGAAGCCGAGGAAGACCAGGATGGTCAGCAGCACCGCGTCGGCGCGGAGCCCGCGAGATATAGCCAGCGCCCCGATAGAGATGTAAAGACCGATCGCCGCTACGTAGGCGGCCAGGCTAAGCCGGTCGGCGACGGGAAAGCCGCGGAACCCCGAGCGGCCACGCTCCACCGGGACAGGAAAGCCGCGCACCGCGACCAGGATCAACGCACCGCTGAACGCGACGATCTCGAACGAGGCGCGCCAGAAGGTGGCGGTGCTGGTGTCGACCAAGGCGAGCATGCCCATCATGCCGGGCAAGGCGAAGAACAAGGCGACCCCGTAAGCACGGCGCTGGCGCACCGGGTCTTGCTGCCATTCCTCGATGCGTATCTGGACGACGACCAGCCACAAGGCCAGCAGGGCGAAGCACGCCGCGGAGAACGCCTGGTAGAAATCAGTAAGCTGGCTGATCTCAGTAGGCTTCATTAAGACCCCCATTACCCGCGGTCACTCGCGTCACCGCAAATTGACTCGCCCTGGCTATATCGTCACACGCGGATAAGTCAGCTGTGAACTATTTCCGTGTGATGGCAGAAATGCACCCGATCCGGGTCCAGCGACCTGATTCGCCGCAGGGACTCGCGCCACGCCGGGACGTCGCTGGCCTGGCCCGCCGGGAGCGTGTCGGGTGCCGGATCGGCGTACTGGCGCGGGGTATAGGCCGCGTCGCCGATCAGCAGGTCGAACCCGCCCTCGCCGCGCACGACCACGCTCATGTCCAGGTCGGCCAGCGCGTCCGCGACCGAGCGGTTGACCACCCGCCAGTCGTCCAGCACGTGCGGCGGGCCGCCGACTCCGGTATCGACCAGGACCGCACCGCCGGGATGGGTGACCACGAACCCGTGCACCGGCCACTGGCGGCCATCGACGCCCTGCAGGCTGGCCAGATGGAGCCGCTTGATCTCCAGCGACGCGGCGAACGGCATCCCTGCA
>PMOU01000478.1:1486-1925 GCA_003161205.1 Actinomycetota bacterium
GAGAGCCCGTGGCTGCGAGGCGGCCTGCTCGCGGCCGTGGTCGGCCTCGCCGTATACGGGCTCGCCTCCCGGTGGACGCAGGTGCACGCGGACCTGGCCAAGCTGGCCGGCTACGACGTGGCGGGCGCCGCGCTGTGCGTGCTGGCCGGTCTCGGCTGCATGATGCTGGCCTGGCGGGCCCTGCTCGCCGACCTCGGCTCGCCGCTGCCGCTGCCCGCCGCGATCCGGGTGATGTTCATNNTGGGCCGTGGCCGCGCAGGTCGAGCTGGCCCGCGACTACGACGTCCCGCGCCGGCGCAGCGCCACCGCCAGCATGGTCGCCATGGCCACGACGCTGGTGGTGGGCCTGGTCGTCGCGGGCGTGATGCTGCCCCTCACCTCGGCGAGCGCGGCGCGGCACTACTGGTGGGTACTGGCCATCACGCCCCTCGCGGTGGCC
>PMOU01000478.1:1977-13740 GCA_003161205.1 Actinomycetota bacterium
CTGGTCAGCGAATTCGCCGGGCACGGCGGCCGAGTCCTCGCGCTGTCGCTGGGCGGGTACGCCCTGGCCTGGTCGGTCGGCTTCCTCATCATCTTCGTCCCCGGCGGCATCGGGCCGAGGGAGCTCGCGCTGATCGCCGTGCTCGCCCCGGTCATGCCCGCCGCGTCCGCACTGGTGGTCGCGCTCGCCTCGCGGGTGGTCATGACGATCGGCGACCTGGTGTGGGCAGGCATCGCGCTGGCCATCGGCCGGGCTCGCGGGTCGCGGCCACCGGCAGCAGCGCCCGCAGATAGGCAGCCCAGCACGGTTCAGGCTCCACAGCCCTAATTCCGGAGAGGTCGGGCTAAGCTGCCGATCCGGCGGGCGCGGTGGTGGCCGGGGTGGACATCCAGACCGTGTAGTGGATGAACCAGGTGCGGGTCGGCGGGGTGGTCAGGTTGTGCGCCTCCTGCGTCGTCAGCAGGTTGACGACCTCACGGGGCATGCCCCCGTAGGGATCCAGTTCGGCCGCTTGCTGGCCGAGCAGCACCGGGCGCCGGCCAACCCCCTCGATGCCGGTGACCACCGCGGTGACCGCGGACGGCGTGACCTGGTCCAGCACCGCCGCCGGCATCCCGCATATGCCCCGGATCAGCTGAGCGAAGCGGTCCGCGGTAAGGGAATCCAGAATGAGCACCGATGCGTCCGGTCCGATGTCAGCGCAGAGCTCGTTGACAGCGGCGAGCTCACCGGCGCCGATCCGCCGGAACGCCATGCCGTGGGCGGTGAGGTGACGGCCGGACGTTCCGTTGGCTCCGGAGCTGAAACCGATGTCGAGGGTGGTGAGCGCGGTCGGGATGAGCAGCGATGCCACGCAGCAGAACGCCACCACGGCGGAGGTGACCCGGTTCCGGCCCAGCTGGCCGGCCCGGTCCTTCAGCCACATCGACGCCCAGACGGCACCGAGGATCAGCCCGGGCAGCACGAACGGGACCAGCCGCCTGCTCGCCCACGGCTGATCGGGGGAGACCGCGGGCCGGGACAGCACCGTGACGATCACCCACAGAGCGATCATCCACGGCAGCGCCCAGGCCTTCAGGGCCTGCGCGGGATCCTGCCGGGTGATCAGGGCCCGCAGGCCGCGCCGGGCCAGGATCGCGAGCCCGAAGGCGCCGAGGAGCACCGCGGGCACGCCGAGATACCAGATCACCCAGTACAAGCTGTCCTGGTAGTACTGCTGGCGTCCGTCGATAGGCAGGCCGGCGAGCTTCTGGAGTTCGGCCACGTAGGCGATCGAGGTCGGGTTCCTCTCCCCCGCCACCGTCTGCACCAGCGGCCGGACGGCGAAGCCGGCGAACACGAGCACGGTCAACGCCGCGGCCGCCTCGGGCAGCCAGCGGACCAGGCGGCTGGATCGCGCGTGCCGCGTTAGCTTTCCTAGCTTTTCTCGCGCCGCCCGGTTGGCGGTCAGGATGACGGCCGCCACGGTGAGCACGACCACGAGGGCGGTGATCAGGGCCAGCGGGCGGAGCGAGGGCGCCTCCANNGCCACCAGCAGCACGCCCGCGAACGGGACGGCAGGCATGATGTCGCTCAGGCCGTCGATGCGGACGAAGATGGTCAGCCCGAGGGCTAGCCCGGCCAGGGCAGCCAGTACCTTGTCCTGACCTTCCGGCTGTGCGCGGCGTGGCTCTTCCCGGCTTGGTTCTGCGCCGCTTTGCTCTGCGGGGGCTGGCGGACGCCTGATGAGCAGGGAGTCGACCAGGAGGCACAATCCGCCGAACAGCAGCACCTGGGCCAGCGGCTCGCTGAACGTGCTCCGGCTGGTGTACTGCTCGGGCAGGCTCAGCGCCAGGATGGCCGCCGCCGCGGGCGCCCAGCGCGGCCCGGCGAGGCGGCCCGCCAGGCCGCCGAACGACAGCACCGCGCACGCCCCGATCAGCGGCGTGGTCACCAGCGCAGCCGGGACTCCGCCCAGCCATACCGAGGCGGCCAGAACCACCGGCATCCCGGTCATGAACTGCGGCACGATCCCGGCACCGCGCGGGTAGTAGTTGACGCTGGCGAACGACAGGCCCGGGTGCGAGCCGCCGAACGCGGCGACCGAATCCGGGATCGGCAGCGAACCGTGATGCGCGAGCCAGTAACCAACCTGAAGATAGGTCGAGGGGTCACGCAGGAAGATGATCTGCTCGGTCTTCTCGGCGATCTGCCAGACCGCGAACACCACCGCCACCGCGACCGTGCCCGCCACCGCCCACCAGGGCACCGGACGTGCCGGGACCCCGGCCTGCCGGGACTGGAGCTGCTGCGGGGACTGGGGCTGCNNTGCGGGGACTGGGGCTGCTGCGGAGACTGGGGCTGCGAGCGGAAGGTGGGCCAGGTCGCGGGGAACTGGCGTACGGCGAAGTAGCAGAGAACGGCGGCCAGCGGACTGAACATGAAGACCATCGGCAGGGCGGTGAACCGGCCCGCGAGCACCAGCGGGAGCCCGGGCAGCAGCCACGCTGCGGCCACCATCGCGGGCACGACCGTGATGGCGCGGAACACCCATCCGGCTAGCGGCCGCGAGCCGGGCTGGGGAGCGGGAACCGGCTCCGGAGAATTCCCTGCCTCGCTGGCCCCGGTGTCCGCAGAGGCGCGCGGTCCAAGACGCACGGACTTACTTTAGGGCTTGGCCCTGAGCCTGCTGTCCAAGACGGCACGACCGTCAGGCCCTTTGCGGGGTTATATTCCATCTTCGCCCCAAAGATTTGCTTGGCTTTGATGGCTGGCCTCGGGGGCGCGCGGGATCGGGGACCGGGTCGGGCTCGAGCATAATAGGGCCGGTGAAACTGGCCTGAGGCCGATGGAGCTAGCCGGCGGTCGCGATGCCCGAGGAGGGGTCTTCGTGCGCCTCCGGGGTGGCGGGGGCGCGGCCGGCCTTAGCGACGAGCAGCCAGAGCACGAGCGCGACCGGGTAGATGAAGTAGCCGAACCGGGTCGAGGGCGCCAGCACGAACATGGCGGTGAGCCCGATGACCAGTCGCACGGTGGCAGCGGGCACGTCCCGGGGCGGACGGATGACCAGGGACACGGCGACGCCGAGGCCGGAACCGATCAGCAGGACGACGACGGCGGTATGGCCGACCGCCCCGGTCTGGGCCAGCACGTGGCCGAGCAGCGGGCTGGCGGCCTGGGACTTGACGCTGGCCAGGCCGAGCGGGAACAAGATGGTGTTCTTCACCAGCGCATCCGGCCGCAGGATCGCGAACGGGCCCACGATGACGGCGACCACGCTCAGCGCCACCGCGATGAACCGCCAGGCCGCGCGCTGACCGTCGCGCACGTACAGCAGCGCGAACGCCACCGCGAGCGCCGGCCACGCGGTCGCCTTCATCGAGGAGGCGATGCCGAGGGCCAGCCCGGCGGTGACCGGGTTGGCGCCCTTGAGCCGCCAGAGCAGGGCGAAGCCCAGGCACATGAACGCGACCATGGGCACGTCGGTACCGCCGACGCACAGCTCGAACGCGATAATCGGCGACGCCGTCATCAGCAGGGCCCAGCGGACGCAGTCCCTGGCCCCGGCGATCCGCAGCGCGGCGGCGAACACGATGAGGAACACGACGCCGAACCACACCCGGGGATCGGTCAGCAGGCCGTGGCCGAACAGCGCCTGGGGCACGCCGAAGGCGGCCATCAGCGGCAGGTACGGGTTGTACTGGTTGGGGTCGGTGGTGGTGGCCAGCACCTTCGGGCTCTTGTAGGGAGTCCCCTGGTGGATCAGCGTCTTGGCCGAGGTGGCGACCACGCCGACTTCCGGCTCCCCGTGGCCGGTGGCGACCATCCACAGCAGCGGGACCAGGATGGCCCCGCAGATGATGACGCCCAGCGCGATGTCGGTCCCGAGGGCCGCCCGTGACCGCCAGACCAGCACCGCGATGGCGGCCACCGCGTAGGCGCAGGCGCCGGAAAGACCCCACAGCCGGTGCAGCGAGTCCGAACTGAACACCGAAACCCCGGCCGCGAACAAGGCGCACGCGATCAGCCCGCCGACCAGCCAGGTCCGGGGCATCGTGACGACGGACTGCCATCCGGCGGGCGCGTTGCTCGCCCCGCTACCCCCGCCCCCCGTCGCAGGCGCGAGTACGCGAGTATCGCGACTCTGCACCCTGCCGATCTTACGCCCTGAAGCCCCAGCCGCCCGTCATCCGCGCGATGCGGGCCCAGCCGGGCCGTACCCTGCGGGTCAAGCGGCGTGTCCTGGCGTCCCCGGCGAGCGGTGGCCGACGCTGGGCTGACGCGGTTCGCTCAGATGACGGGGGGGCGGCCAGCCCGGGTCATCCGCCAGGCCGTGCCGAACGAGATCGGGCGGCGGCGTCCCGGGTCGGTGCGCCAGCCCTCGGCGAAGCCGGCGAACCAGGGACGCAGGTTCTCGGGCTTGGCGTGCTCGCGGGCGACGGTGAGCGCCATCCAGTCGGCCAGGTAGACCGCGGCCAGGGGCCACGGCAGGTTGCGACGGGCCAGCAGCACCCGGTTGCGGCCGTCACGATGGCGGAAGGTGTCATACCGGACGTTCGGCAGCGTGTGGTGGTACATGCGGGCGGCGGCGTCGTATTCGAGCCGGTAGCCGCGGTCCAGCAGCCGCCAGGCCAGGTCCGTTTCCTCGTGGGCATAGAAGAACATCTCCGGGTAGCCGCCCGCCGCCAGGAAGGCCGAACGCCGGATCGCGGACGCGCCGCCGAGGAAGGTGGTCACGACCGACGAGCGCTCCGGGTCTCCGGCCCGCAGCCGCGGCACGTGCCAGCGGGCGCCCGGGCCGCCGTCCGGGTCGACCACCTGCATCGACAGCACCGCGAGGGCCGGGTCGGCGGCAAACCTAGCCGTGATGTAGGACGCCAGCGCGGGGTCCGGGTACCAGCCGTCGTCGTCGAGGAACAGCACGACGTCACCGCTACACGCCTCGACCCCGGCGTTACGGCCGGCCGAGACGCCGACGTTCTCCGGCAGCCAGACGGTCCGCACCCCGGCCGGCAGGCCGGTCACCTCCGCGCCGTTGCCGACCACGACCAGCTCCACCTGGGGACCGTGCTGGGCCAGCACGCTGTCGATGGCCCGGTTGACCTCGGCCGGGCGGTCACCCATGGTGAGAATGACGCAGGACAACGTGAGCGCCTGGTCGTGAGCCTCGCTGGCGGGCGCGCGCGGGGCCGCAGCCGCAGTCTCGTCGGTCATTTCTGTCTCACTGGCCATGCCCGTCTCTTTCATCCCTCGCAGACCCTCTTCACCGCAGCCGACGTGACGCCACGATGGCCACCAGATGCGCGACCGCCATGAGCGCGCCCACGGCCAGGGCCGCGACGTCCAGGACCCGCGTCGCGGTCAGGCCGCCGGTCGNNCGATCGCGGCCGCCAGGATGAGGAACGAGAGCTCGACCGCCTGGATGATCCGGTTCACCCGCAGCGCCGCGGCGAGCCGCCGGGCCAGGGCCAGGCCCTGCGACCGGGGCGCGAGCGCCTGATCGTCGTGCTTGTCGGTCAGTCCGGACGAGGCCCGGGCCACCGTGACGCTGTCGGTCTCCGCCTTGATCAGCGTGGCGCAGACCGCCGCCGCCAGGCCCGCGCTCACATAGCCTCCCGTCAGCGTGAAGTGCCCCTGCGCCCGGACGCCGAGGCCGGCCAGCAGCACCGCCTCGGCGATGTAGTGCCCCATCCGGTCCAGGTACACTCCGGTCGCCGACGTCCGCCCGGTGTACCTGGCCAGCTCGCCGTCCGAACAGTCGAACAGCAGGTACAGCTGGATGAGCACGACCACGCCCACGGCGGCGGCGAGCCCGGGTATCGCGGCCACCACGCCGGCCACGACTCCGGAGACGATGAACGCGACCGTCACCGCGTTCGGCGACCAGCCGAGCCGGGCGAACACCACAGTGGCGTACGGCGAGACCCGCCGCATGTAGAGCCGCCCCGCCCAGTGCTCGTCGTTGAGCCGCGCCAGCACCTGCGGCGGCTGCCCGGTGGCCCGCACCTCAGCCAGCGTTGGCCCGGCCATCATGCGCCGTCCGTGACGGCCGCGGTGAAGGCGGCCACCTGCCGCGCCATCTCGCGCTCGTCGAGGTCGAGCCGCTCCAAGATGGTGTAGCGGCCCGGCCTGGTCGCGGGCGCGTGCAGCACCGCCTTGGTGAACTCATCCTGGCCGAGCCCGAGGTCGGCCGCGGTCCGCGGCAGCCCGTGCCGGGCCAGGCAGGCGGACATCGGGGCGAACAGCCGCTCGTCCTGGCGAAGGTAGGTGCAGAAGAGCGCGCCCAGGCCGGCCAGCTCGCCGTGGGTGCCCGCGCCCGGGTACAGCTGATCGATCGCGTGCAGGATCTCGTGGTCGCCGCCGCTGCTCGGCCGGCTGGAACCCGCCACGGTCATGGCGAGCCCGGACAGCACCAGGGACTCCGCGAGCACGGTGAGGAACTCGTCGTCGGCGACGGTGCCCGGCTGGTGCAGCACTGCCTGCGCCGCGGTCCTGGCCAGCGTGACGGCCAGCCCGTCGACGGGCTCACCCCGGTCGGCGGCGGCCAGCTCCCAGTCCGCGATCGCCGCCAGGTTGTTCACCACATCCCCGATCCCGGCCCGGACCATCCGGGACGGCCCGGTCCGGACCCGGTCCAGGTCGATCACCACGGCGACCGGCGGGACGACCCCGTAGGAGCCCTTCCCCGACTCATGCTCGAGCGAGCTGACCGGCGAGGCGATGCCGTCGTGAGCCAGGTTGGTGGCCACCGCGACCATCGGGATACCGGCCATGTGCGCGGCGAACTTAGTCACGTCGATGATCTTGCCGCCGCCGATGCCGGCGACCGCCTCGTAGGCGTCGGCCCGCAGCTGCTTGCCCAGCGCGATGGCCGCGTCGACGCTGCCGTCCTCGATCCGGAAGACCCGGGCCGTCTCCATGTCGAGTTCGGCGACCACCCCGTCGCCCTGCCCGGGCCCGACCGCAACCGCGACCCGGCCCTCGGTGACGATCCTGCGGTCGGCGAGCAGCACAGCCAGGTCCGCGATCGCGCCGCGCCGCACGTCCACGGCGAGCGGCGCGGTGAGTATGCGGGCCAGCTGCATGGGCATCCTTCCGGCGGTTCGCGGCAAGCATCGGTTGCGCCTTGGCTAACGAGGACTATCGGGAGACTACCGGGTAACGAACGGCCACGACGATATAGCCGCCGTCCGCGCCGGATCTCCTGCCCCGGCCAGGACGCCGCGAGCAGGCGCCAGGCAGCGGCCGGCGGCAGCGGCGGTTAGCAGCGGTTAGCAGCGCGCGGCTATCTCGCGGGCTCGGCGGAGGTCGGCATGATTGTCGACTTCGACCCACTCGACGTCGCCGATCGGCGCGACCGCGATCGCGCCGCCCCGGTCGGCTAGTTCCTGGAAACCGTCCTCGTAGTACAGCGAGGGATCGCGACGCCAGGTCGTCTCCAGGGCGGCCGCGAGCGGCGCGGCGGCGGACGCCTCGATCAGCGTCGCACCGATGTACTCGCCGTAGGCAAGCTCGGGGTCCATCAGCTTCGTGATCCGCGTGATCATGCCGTCCGCGCCGATGACGACCTTCATCTCCTCCTCGGCCAGGCGCTTGATGTCATCCACGGCCAGGATGAGGCCGGGCTGACCGGCGCCGGCCGCCTCGGGCGCAGCGGCTCCCGAGGCGGAGAGCAGGCTCTTTTCCACTGAGACCGGATGCACCGTGTCCCCGTTGACCAGCAGCACGCCGGCGGCGAAATGCTCGCGGGCGAGCCAGAGCGAGTAGGCGTTGTTCCACTCCTCCGCCCGGTCGTTGTCCACGAGCGTCAGCCGGACCCCGTGCTCTCGCTCCAGGCCGGCGACCCGGTCCCGGATCGCGTCCGCGGCGTAGCCGACCACGATCACGATATCGCTCAACCCCACCGCGGCCAGGTTGCGCAGGGCGATGTCCAGGATCGTGACCTGACCGTCGACGGGCAGCAGGGCCTTCGGCAGGACGTCGGTGTCAGGCCGGAGCCGGCGCCCGGCGCCGGCGGCAAGGACCATACCTATCAACCGGGTCTCCTCAAGCGGGGTCTCTAACCGTGGGATACAGCCATCCGCTGAGGAAATCCCAGCAGAAAAGCACACCAAGATAACCCGAAAGCGCCGCGTACACGAACGGCGTGATGCCGAGCATGGCGGCCAGGCCGGCCAGCAGCATCCGGCCGTCCCAGCCGAGACCGAACCGGTCGGCCGGGATCCCCCGCCCGCACCTGGCCCGGTAGGCGAGATCCAGGTGGCGAACGATCACGCCGGCCAGCAGCGCGAAGACCAGGGGCGCCGGCACGCGGTGGGAGAACCCGAGGGCAGCGAGGAAAACGCATTCGCCGGTTTCCAGCAGCGCCGGCACCAGCCAGTCCAGCCGTCCGTCGTGCGGATGGCGGGCGCCAAGGGAGGCAAGCAGCATCGCCTCGACCGGGGTGAGCACCAGGATGCCCGGCAAGTTGGCCAGCCCGAGCGCCGTGAGCACACACGCCACGAATAGTCCCACCAGCACCGGCGGCAGCGGCGGAAGCCGGCCCTGCACCAGGCCGCCGATCCACCGGGACACGACGCCGTCCCCGCGGTAGCCCGCCAGCCCGCCGCCCGGCGCCAGCCTGCCGTCTGCCGCCTGCCGGCTGGCTCCTGCCCGCCTGCCGGGGTCTGCCCGCCCGTTGGCTCCTGCCTGGTCGCTGGCCCCTGCCTGGTCGCTGGCCCTGGCACGCTCGCTGGCCCTGGCCCGCTCGCTCGCCCTGGCCCGCTCGCTGGGCGGCCTGGTGAAGTGGGCTGAGCGGACCAGCTGCCCGGCGAGGACATATCCCGCCGCCAGCACGCCCCAGCCCAGCAGCAGCAAGAACGTCAGCCGCGGCCCGAACAGGACAGCGGTTATCGCTATCATGACGAACCGCTCGCCCACGGGCAGCGTGGCGGCCTGTTCGAGGGTGCGCTTCACCGACCTGGGGAACAGGTTCCCCGGCGCCCTGGCCGTGTATTCGAAGCCAAGCCCGGCCAGCTGGCGGACGGCCACGACGACCATGGCTGCGACGGCCAGCCGCCACACGCCGACCTGCCCGGTACCGCCCCAGCTGGCGGCAAAGGTGTTTCGCAGCGCATGACCGAAGGTCCCGTCCAGCCCGACGGGGATCGCGGGGTCCGACCGGCTGGCCACGGCGGCGCTGACCGCCAGCGCCGCGTAAATCCCGAGCTCGGTGAGCAGCGTGGATGCGGCCCCGAGCCAGCTGACCGCGGGCCTGACCCGGCCCTCGCGGCCGGTGGCGGCCAGCAGGGAGCCAGCCCGGGAAAGAACGAAGGAGCCGGCCAGCGCCACGACGGCCAGCAGCTTCGCCCGCACCGCCAGCTCGGAGAACCAGATAGCGGCGATCAGCCCGAGGCCGAGCGAGATCCCGTACAGTGCGGCCGGCGTCAGCTGGCGCCCCGCCGCCCAGGTGGACATGTCGCGGGCGGCGGGATCCACGATGAGCTGAGCGATCGCACCCTCGCTGTACGGCCCGGCGTCAAGCACCCGCACCCTGACGCCGCGGCGGGTAAGTTCGCTGATCAGCGCGCCCACCGGAGCGGGTCCCTCGTACGTCGCCGCGAGCGCCTCGGCGCCCTGGGCGAGCGCGTCCAGGTCAGGCGTGTCCACGAGGAGTGCGCCTCCGACCAGCCCAGCCTGGCCCCGGGGCTGCGCTGGCTCCCGGGAATCCCGTCGGACAGATCGTGGCGTGACGGCGCTGACGCCGGTAAAGGCCGCGGTCGCACCCTCGCTGAGCAGCCGCGCCAGGATCTCCTCGGGAACCGCGTCCGCGCCGACGCAGATGAGCACGCGCTCCCCGGCGGCTCGCGCCGCGGCCGCNNCGCCCGCGAGGACCAGCGCAACAGTCATGCCTGCCCTCCCAGCGGCACACATGCCGCCGCGACTCGCACCTAGGCGTTACAAAATGTAGCCGGTAGTCACACCAGCAGCCGGGAGGCACGCCGGTCAGCCGAACATGTTCGGCACGTAACCGGTAAGGCCGGCCGCTTGCCTCGCGCCGCCGAGCTTGCAATCTTGGCGCCAGCCTGGCGCAGGCGCGCTTACGGCGCACGTCGTTACCAGGCATGCTGTCAGCGCCATACCCGCCCAGAGGGTAGCGAAACGGCCAGGGATCATCGTGGACCGCTACCTTGCTGGGGCGATGCTGGCTGTCCACGATCATGCGGGTGTAGGCGCGGGCGCGGGTGTAGGTGCGTGAAGGTCGCCGCTGGGGCGGGGCGGTAGAGTCCGGCTCATGCGGATGGTCGCGGTGGTGCTGGGGGGCGGCGTGGGGCAGCGGCTGGGCGCGGAGGTGCCGAAGCAGCTGCTGAGCCTGGGCGGCCGGACGCTGGTGGAGCGGTGCGTGGCTGCCTTTGACCAGGCGCCGGGCGTCGACGAGGTCCTCGTCGTGATGGCACGCGGGTACACCGAGCAGGTCAAGGCCATGCTCGCGGACGGCGGCTACCGCAAGGTGACGGATGTCATCGAGGGCGGCGCGACCCGGCCGGAATCGACGCGGGTGGCCCTGGCCGCCATCGCGGGCGCGGCCGCGGCTAGCGCCCCGGAAACCACGCCGGGCGCCGCGGCGGGCGGCGGGCGCGGCGCCGACTGCGGGGTGTTGCTGCACGATGCGGCGCGGCCGCTGGTAGATCAGCAGATCATCGCGGATTGTGTCGCCGCACTTGAGGTCCATGAGGCGGCCGGGGTCGCGGTTCCGACGTCGGACACCATCGTGATGTGCGAGGACGGGGTGATGCGCTCGGTGCCACGACGGGAGACGCTGTTCCGCTGCCAGACCCCGCAGTGTTTCCGGCTGCCGGTGATCGCCCGGGCGCATGAGCTAGCCGCCGCCGATCCTGATTTCGCCCCGACCGACGACTGCGGCGTGGTGCTTCGCTACCTGCCGGGCATCGACGTGCACGTCGTCCCGGGCAGCGAGCGCAACATCAAGATCACCTACCCGCAGGACCTCGCCGTCGCCGAGACGCTGCTGGCGCAGTGTTAGCCCGAAGTTCCCCCTAGCGANNTGATCAGGGTGCGGCCGAACTCCCACATCAGGCCGCCGCCGCGGCTGGCGTCTTCCAGCACCTCGGCGAAGGCCTCGGTGAACAGCTTGACCTCGGTATCGCTGATCATCAGCGGCGGGATGAGCTTGATCACTTCCATGTGGTCGCCGGACACCTGGGTGAGGATGCGATGCCGCTGGAACAGCGCCACCACGACCATCTGCGCGAACAGGCCGACGCGGGCCTTCTGCAGCATGTTCCAGTTGGCCTTGGCGCGCAGCGAGGACGGCTTGCCGAACTCCAGGCCGATCATCAGGCCGCGGCCGCGGACGTCGGCGAGCAGGTCGTAGCGCTCGGCCAGTGAGGCGAGGGCGGTGTGCAGGGACTCGCCGGTCCGGGCCGCGTTCTCGACCAGGCCTTCGTCGTCCAGGACCGACAGCGAGGCCAGGCCCGCGGCCATGGCCAGTACGCCCCCCTTGAACGTGGTGCTGTGCACCATGACCCGGTCCATCGAGGAGTAGACCTTGTCGAAGATCCAGCCCTTGGCCAGCATCGCGCCGACGGGCACGTAGCCGCCGGACAGGGCCTTGGCCACGGTCACGATGTCCGGCACGACCTCCTCGTACTGGTAGGCGAAGAACTTGCCGCTGCGGCCGAAGCCGCTCTGCACCTCGTCGCAGATGAGCAGCGCGCCGTGCTCGTGCAGCAGCGCGGCAGCCGCGGTCAGGAAGCCGTCAGGCGGCATGTGCACGCCCTTGCC
>PMOU01000645.1 GCA_003161205.1 Actinomycetota bacterium
ACGCAAGCACCTTGGCCAGGGCCCCGGCTGGAGACGGCCGCGGAGCCCGCGGGTCAGCGTGACAGGGAGCGGGTCAGCGTGACAGCAGCGAGCAGGCGGCCGCCGAGGGCGCTCTGGGCCTGGCCCGGCCCGCCGCGTCGGGGTCGCGCTGGCGCAAGAAGGCCGCGCGCCAGGACCTCTCCCGCAGCAATCCGGCCAGCACCGTCAGCAGGCTGCCGATCGCCGTCATCGCCATGACCCCTAAGACCCCCAGGAAAACCCGTCGCGCGAGGGAGAACTGCCTCTTAGCCTACGCCGTCGGGGGCCAGCTCGGCGACGGCGTCGAGCAGCCGCTCGACCTCGGCCTGGTCGTTGTAGTGGACCAGGCCGGCCCGCACGGCGCCGCCGGAATCCCGCAGGCCGAACGCGCCCGCCAGCTCCCACGCGTAGTTGTCGCCGTTCCACACGTTGATCATGCGGGCGGTCAGCCGCTCGGCCACCGCGCGCGGCGAGCGCCCGGCCACGTTGAAGTAGGCCGTGGGCGCGCGACGGGCCGCCTGGCCGTACAGCGTCACGTGTTCCATCGCGCTCAGGCCGCCGATCAGCTGCGCGAACAGCCCGGCCTCGTACCGCTCGACGGCGGCCATTGACGCCAGCACCCGCTCCCGGCGGCCGTCGGCGGCAGGTTCCGGGCCCGGGTCAAGGGAGGCCAGGTGCTCCACCGCCGCCACCACGCCGGCCAGGTCGGCGAACCCCGGGGTGCCCCGCTCGAACCGGCCGGGTACACCCGCCGGGGCGGGCATGAGCCGGTCCGGGGTCAGCGTCTCCAGCAGCGCGGGATCGGCCACCACCGTGCCGATGTGCGGCCCGGACCACTTATAGGCGCTGGTGGCGTAGAAGTCGGCGCCGAGCGCGCCGACGTCGACCGGCACGTGCGGGGTCGCGTGCACGCCGTCCACGTAGCACAGCGCGCCGGCCGCGTGCGCGGTCGCGGCGATGGCGGCCACGTCCGGCCGGGTGCCGACGATATTGCTCGCCGCGGTCACCGCGACCAGCTGGGTGCGCTCCGATATCAGCTCCGCGTACTGGTCCGAGGGCAGCTCACCAGTCGATATATCGACTTCGGCCCAGCGCACCAGGACCCCGCGCCGCGCGGCCGCCTGCACCCAGGGCCGGACGTTCGCGTCGTGGTCGAGCTGCGACACGACCACCTCGTCCCCCGGCTCCCACTGCCGGGACAGGGTCTCGGCCAGCCGGTAGGTGAGCGTGGTCATGTTCGGGCCCAGGATCACGCCCTCGGGAACGGCGCCGGTCAGGTCCGCGACCGCGCGGCGGCACTCAGCCAGGATGGCATCGGAGCGCGCACTGGCCGGGAAGGCGCCCCCGGCGTTGCCGAGGCCGGCCCGGTAGGCATCCGCGATCGCCTCGATAACCGCCGAGGGGACCTGCGTGCCCGCCGCGCCGTCCAGGTAGGCATAGCCGTCGGCCAGGGCCGGGTAAGCCGCCCGCACGCGGCTGACGTCAAAGGTCACGAATGGGGACTCTAACACCAGGGCCCAGGCCGGATCACGGCCTGAGGCAGCCAGCAGGAACCGCCACGGATCCGCGCCGTCCCCCCCGCCGGTCAGGGCCGGCCACAGCTGCGGCATGCCCGCCTGCCAGGCGGTCGCGACGAGTTCNNGCCATCGCGCCCACCGTGATCTCGGTCCCCCGGTAGTAGTGGTGCGGCCGGTCCCACGACGGCGGCAGCCGCCGGCCGTAGGACCGCGCGGACTCGGCGAACGCCGTGATGTGCTCGCGGCCGGGCGCGTCGGGCAGCGCGGCGAGCTCGGCGGCATTCTGCCGGGCGATCTTGCGGGCGAGGGAGTCCGCGGAGGCACCGGTCGCCATCAGCCGTGCGAACCTGCTGTCCGGGGCGTCGTCCAGGTACTCGTGGTAGTCGTCGGCGACGCACCGCAGGTGGCCGGCCAGGTCCACCGCCCGCCATTCGTGACACGGAGTCGCCGCCAGCCACGTCTCATCGGTGAACTGAGCCGCCAGCTCGCAGATGATGGTGATCCCGTCACGGTAGGCGGCCAGGATCCCCGCCCGCGACACGCGTTTCATCTACGCTTGACGCGGATGCTGGTGCGCTTCACGGTTCCTCTCCCTGCCGGTCACCCCCGGCAAACCGGTTCGCGAACACCCCCGGTGAGTTCGCTAAGCCCCGGATGAGCCAGCGTGCCAGAGTTATGGCCCGCCGACAAGCCGTCCGCGCGAAGAAAAATCAGGTGACAACCGCGTAGCCGCCCGGTTAACCTGCAGAATAATGCCCCCTGTTGCCCCTTTGCTGGTCATGCACGCCTCCGCCAGGGTCCGGCCAGTCGGGTCGCTGTGGCGGCTACGGGGCTACCTGAAGCCGTTCCGCACCCAGATGATCGTCATGCTCGCCGCCGCGCTCGGCGCGGTCGCCGCCGAGCTGGCCATCCCCCTGCTCACCAAATCGGTGATCGACGGGGCCATCGCGCACCACGACAAGGGCCTGCTGATCCCGCTCGCCCTGGCGGCGGTCGGCCTCGGCGTGGCGGTGGCGCTGCTCAACATGATCCGGCGCTGGATTCAGTCCAGCGCGGTCGCGGAGATCGAGAAGTCGATGAGGGACGACCTGTACGCGCACCTGCAGCGGCTGCACGCGGGCTTCCATGACCAGTGGCAGTCCGGCCAGCTGCTGTCGCGGGCGACGACCGACCTGTCCTCGATCCGCAGGTTCGCCGGGTTCGGGCTGATCTTCCTGGTCACGAACGTCATGACATTCGTCGCCGTGGTCGCGCTGCTGATCAGCCTCAACTGGT
>PMOU01000224.1 GCA_003161205.1 Actinomycetota bacterium
CTTCGGGGCGCTGGGACGCACAGGGCCGCCAGGTGCCATGCCGTCGCGAGGAGGCATGCCACGGCGGGAAGGCGCGGGCTGGCCAGACCGCTGCGCTTCGCGAGGCCCGGCGGACCCGCGGGGCGGAGCCGGGCTACGGGGCGGCGTGGTCTCGCGCCGGGGTCCGCTGCCGCGCGGGGCTGTCGCGTCGCGGGGNNGGGGGCATCGCGTCGCGCGGGGGAACGGGTGAGTTGCGTCGCGGAGCCTCATGGGATCGAGCGCGTTCGCGGGGCGGCATGGGCGGCAGCGGCTGACCGTCGCCCGGGACATGCGGGACCCGCCCGGGGCCGGCGGGGTTTACTCCTGGCTGGCGGACGGCTCGTGGCGGCTGAGCCGCGGGACGGCTGGCCGGTGGCTGAGCCGCGGGACGGCCGGCCGGCGGCCGGTCCTGACTCCACCCTGCGCCCGGTCCGCCCAGTCCGCCTGCTGCCATCGGGGGCGGGGGTGTCTCACGGGCACGCGGAGCGGCATGCGGGCCCGGCATCCTGGCGGCTCCCGGGGCGCCGAGGGTCTCCGGGCTTCCCCAGGTTCCTGAGCTTCCCCAGGTCCCCGAGCTTCCCCAGCTTCCGGAATGTCCCTGAGCCGGATTCCCGGCACCGCGAGCCGCGCTGGGCATGTCGAGCAGGCCGCCCGGCGAATACACGCTCGTCGGCTTCAGGACATGCGGTCTGGCCGAACGCGTCCCCGTGTCGCGGCCGCCGCGAGGAGCCTCCGCCGACGGCAGTTCCTCCGTCCGTCCAGCTGGCCCTCCGCGAGTGAACGCGAAAATCACCAGCACGATGAGGCCGAACGCGATTCCCGCTGCGCCCACATCGAGCCCCAGACGTGTTACGCCGCCGGCGGGATGCTTGGTCACGAGCCGCATGGCCGTGCCCAGGACCACCAGAATGGCCCCGAGCATGACCGTTGCGGCGCCCGCCACCGACAGGATGATGACAAGTCGCATCCTTTTGGTGGTAGCGGTATGAGAGCGCACGGGTCAACCATCGCATCGCGGTTACCGCCCCGCAAGCCAAATGCCTAGCTGTAAGCATTATGACCGTTGTTTCGGAGCGCTACCAGGTCCTCACCGGGTGTCATTTCAGCGCATGCCGCCCGCAATCGCACCGACCCGGCATTTCGTGGCAAGATGCCCTAAATGCGTCCAGTACGAGCGCGCTGCGGCGATACGTTACGGGCATGGTGACTCAGGCGGACAAAGCACGAGAGTTCCTTGCCCTGCACCGACCGGGTGAGCCGCTGCTGCTGCCAAACCCATGGGACCTGGGTTCGGCCAGGCTGCTCGCGTCGCTCGGATTCAAGGCTCTGGCCACCACGAGCTCCGGCTTCGCGGCCACCCTGGGCCGCAACGACGGTTCAGTGTCCAGGGACGAAGCGCTGATACACGCCGCGGTGATCGTCGCGGCGACGGAACTGCCGGTCTCGGCCGACCTGGAGAACGCCTTCGCGGACGACCCCGCGGGTGTCGCGAAGACCATCGGGCTGGCAGTGGAGGTCGGCTTGGCGGGCGGATCGGTGGAGGACTTCACCGGGCGGGAAGAGGATCCGGTCTACCCCACCACGTTCGCGGCCGAACGAGTCGCCGCGGCGGCGGAGGTCGCGCACGCGGGCCCCGTCCCCTTCGTGCTCACCGCCCGCGCGGAGAACTACCTGCACGGCCGCCCCGACCTGGCCGACACCATCGCCAGGCTGCAGGCCTACCAGCAGGCCGGCGCCGACGTCCTCTACGCCCCGGGCCTGCGCAGCATCGAGGACATCCGCCAGGTCGTGCGCGAGGTCGACCGTCCGGTCAACGTGCTGGCCATCGACGGCGCCCCGGCCGTGCCCGAGCTGGCCGGAGCAGGCGTCAGCCGCGTCTCGGTGGGCGGCGCGTTCGCGTTCGCCGCCCTGGGCGCACTGGCCAGCGCCGCCACCGAGCTGCGGGAGACCGGAACCTACGGCTTCCTGGCGGGCAGCGCCAGCGGTCGTGCCGCCGTCCGCCGGGCCTTCAGTTAATTTTCCGAACGGTACTGGTGCGTCCGCCCATCCCGTGCCAGCCCGGCTAGACCTGGGGCGCGACGTCGGAAGCGAGCAGCTCCAGGTGGTCCAGGTCGCCGAGGTCGACCACCTGCAGGTACACGCGCTCAGCGCCGATCTCGGCGAACGCCGCGATCTTGGCGGCTATCTCGCCCGGAGTCCCGCCGAGCGCGTTTTCCCGCAGGTCTTCCGGTTCCCGCCCGATCGCGGCGGCACGGCGCCGGAACTCGGCTTCGTCCTTGCCGCAGCACACCGTCTGGGCGACCGAGTACGTCATCGAGTCGGGATAGCGTCCGACGGCCTCGCAGGCCTCGCGGGTGCGCCCGAACGCGGCCGCCGAGTCCGGCACCGATTTGAACTGCGCGTTGTATTCGTCGGCGAACCTGGCGGCCAGCCGCGGCGTGCGGCGGGGCCCGGTGCCGCCGATCAGGACCGGCGGGCGCGGGCGCTGAGCAGGCTTCGGCAGCGCGGGCGAATCGGTCAGCTGGTAGTGGGCGCCGTCGAAGGAGAACGTCTCGCCTTCCCCGGTCGTCCAGAGCCCGGTGATGATGGCGAGCTGCTCCTCGAGACGATCGAACCGCTCCCCGAGCGACGGGAACGGTATCCCGTAGGCGGTGTGCTCGGCCTCATACCAGCCGCTGCCGAGGCCGAGCTCGACCCGGCCGCCGCTCATCTGGTCAACCTGAGCCACCGTGATCGCCAGCGGACCAGGCAGCCGGAACGTCGCCGCCGTCACCATCGTGCCGAGCCGGATGCGGCTCGTCTCCACGGCCAGGGCGGCCAGCGTAACCCATGAGTCGGTCGGCCCGGGAAGGCCAGGGACATCGCCGATCTTCAGGTAATGATCGGACCTGAAGAAGGCGTCGAAACCGAGCTCTTCCGTGGCGAGCGCCACCGTCCGCAGTGTCTCGTAGTCGGCGCCCTGCTGCGGCTCAGTCATGATCCGGAGTTTCATGCCCCCATCCTGCCAGGGCCCGGCAGGCTGTCCGAATCGCTCCGCCCGAAGAACCTGTCCCAGGCCACCTCGCCTCCGTAGGTACGCCGACCCAGCCACCCCACCCCGGTCCGGGCGTAACACGGGGCGAGGGTATGCATGGCCATCGCGGGGCGCACCACTTCGATGATCACCAGGTTGGCCTGGCCTGAGCCGAGAGCCTCGGCACCCGAGGCCATGGCGCGCCCGCGGTCGTCGGTGATACCCATGGCGACCGAGGATTCGGGGACTTCCGGCGTCCTGCCGCTCAGTGCTGTCCAAGAGTAAAAGATCATGACCTGCCCAGGGAATCTGGCTCCGCGTGGCCGTGGCGGCCTTGACGATTTCGACGCTAACGCACTATTCGGCTCTCGTCTAATCTCGACTAGTGTCGAAGCGTTGCGATTGGCAATATTGCCAATCGAGTACGGTACGAGAGTGTCGATAAGTGACGAATCGGACCCAAGAGCCTACGTAAGGCTGGCCGCACGGCTACGCCGGGAAATTGCGGAGGGGACCCTCGCGCCCGGGATGCCGACGCCGTCCATCACCACTCTGAGCCAGGAGTACGGCCACGCCCGGCAGACATGCGCCAAGGCGCTGCGCACGCTGGAAGACGAAGGCCTGTTGTCTCGCATTCCCGGTCTCGGCTATTACGTAACCGGAACACCGGCGGCCGGACCGCCCGCGGCTCCCGGCGCCTGACGTACCGGGGCCAGGCTGTCAAGAAGATCCTTAGGCATTGCGCCGCGGCTCGGCGACGCGGAGCTGGTCACCAGCCAAGAATGGTTCAGTCGGATGTCGCCCTCGCGGGGACGATGAAGTCGAAGGCGTTGCCGTCGGGGTCGCTAAACGACAGGAGCGTGCCGTAAGAATTCTTGTGCACGCCGCTATTGTCGACGCCCAGCTCGGCTAGGCGGGCCGCCCAGGCCTCGAGTTCGCCCAGGTCGCCGCACTTAAGGCCGACGTGGTCGAGTCCCACCACGGTCGGGTCAAACCGGCCCGGGTTGCCGCTCTTGTGACGGGTGATGCCGAGGACCTGGCCACCGGGGAGGGCGTAGACCCGCCGGTCGAAGTTGTCGAAGGACATCTCGAAGGCGGGCTCGGTGTCGAAGACCCGGTTGTACCAGCTTGTGCTGGCGTCGAGATCACTGACGGTGAGAGCAAGATGGCCGATGGCAGGAAACTTTGACATGACCCCGACCCTATGGGAGCGCCATCGGCCTGAGGGAGTGCGGGTCGGCGATTTACTCGCCGCCGAGGCGTGAGATGGACCGAATCTACCTGCACGCCACCCGCGAACGCGATCAGAAGATCGCGGCGGGCGTGCTCTTTGCCGATGCCAAGAAGGACCAGCGCTACTAGGCGCCCGCGCGCTGAGAAGTTGCTGTCGAGTCCGCCAGCAAGGTGGCAACGCATTCCACGTGATGGGTCATCGGGAACGCGTCAAAGGCCCGCAAGCCGTCCAGCACCCAGCCGCGTGCGGCGAGGAGCCCGATGTCGCGGGCCAGCGTAGCCGGATCGCAGGATACATAGGCGAACCTGGCGACCCCGTTCTCTGCCGCGGCGAGATATTCGATAACCTCCCGCGCCAGCCCGGAACGGGGCGGGTCGGCCACCACCAGCCGGGCCGGCGGGAGGGCTCCCGTCTGGCCACCGCGGCCGAGCACCGCCGTCACGTCACCCTTATGCACCCGGGCCCAGGGCCATTCGCGCAGATTGTGCCGGGCGTCCCGCACGGCGGCGTTGTCAGACTCCACCCCGATCACCGTCCCGTCCGGCCCGACCGCCTGGGCCAGCGATGCGGCGAACAGCCCGGCCCCGCAGTACAGGTCGACCGCGATGTCGCCGGCTTGCGGAGCCAGCGCGGCCATGACCGCGTCGGTCAGCACGTCCGCCGCAGCCGGATGCACCTGCCAGAACGCACCCGCGCCTACCCGCCAGTCCCGCCCTGCCGCACGCTGGCTCAGGTAGGAGTGGCCGCGTAGCGGGGTCAGGCTGTGCCCGGCCCGGCTCAGCACCGAATCCGCTTTGATCCCGTCTATCGATACCGGACGGCCTGAATGACCTTTGGTCGCGTGAGACCGGCCACCCGGGGTGATCACCACGGCCCGTTCGGCCGATCCCGCGGCGACCAGGGCCTCGACCGAGGAGGTCCCCGGCCAGCGCCGGGCGGGAATACCGAGATCGGTGATGGCCGGATGGGCGATCAGGCACTGGCCCACGTCGATCACGTCGTGCGAGCGGTGCGCGCGCAGTCCGGCGACCCCGTCGCGGCGCACCGCGAACTGGACGCGCGTGCGCCAGCCCAGGCCGCCGCCCGCCGGCCCGGTGCTGGCCTCTACGGTGC
>PMOU01000244.1:0-1944 GCA_003161205.1 Actinomycetota bacterium
CACGCCCGCGCCGCCAGCTAGGGCCTTGGCGCGCTTGGCTGCTTGGGTTTCGGCCCGGGTTTCGGGCGGGGCCGAATGATCGTGTGTCATTTTTGCCCCGCTAGGGGAGCTGGCGACGCACGATGATGGCGGGAATGTCGGGGGGCGGGAGTAGGGTCCTGGCACATGGTCCAGCGGGCAACGTGCGACACGGGAGAAGTGGCTCGCGCCTTTCCGCCTGACGACGGCGGGGCTGCGGGATGATGGTGAGCGGGCTGGCGCGGGGCGGCGGAGCGAAGGAGGCCTAGGTGACGGATCTTGACGTGGTCGAGATCTGTGCCGGGGCGGGCGGGCAGGCCCTCGGGCTGGAGCGAGCCGGCTTCGAGCACGCGCTGGCCGTGGAGCTCGACGCGGCCGCCTGCGGCACGCTGCGGGCCAACCGNNGTGGCGGGCCGGCAGCTCGGCGCGACCGACGAGCGCGACCTGTTCGCCTGGGCGGTCGAGCTGTGCGAGATCGTCAGGCCGCGTGCGCTGCTGCTGGAGAACGTCCGGGGGCTGAGCACCACGAGGTTCAGTGCTTACCGGCAGCATGTGCTGGACCGGCTGCGTGAGCTCGGGTACGTGCCGGGTTGGCGGCTGCTGCAGGCCTCGGATTTCGGCGTGCCGCAGCTGCGGCCGCGCACCGTGCTGGTGGCCCTGCGGCCCGGCGACGCGCCCTGGTTTCGGTGGCCGTCGCCCGGCACCCGGCCGGCCGGAACCGTGGGCGAGACCCTGGTCGACCTGATGGCCGCGCGGGGCTGGCCCGGCGCGGACGCGTGGGCCCGGCGGGCCGGCCGGATCGCGCCGACGATCGTCGGCGGCTCCAAGAAACACGGCGGCGCCGACCTCGGGCCCACGCGGGCCAAGCGGGCCTGGGCCGAGCTGGGCGTCGACGGGATCGGCATCGCGGACGCGGCCCCGGGACCGGACGCGGACCCGGCCCTGGTGCCCCGGCTGACGTGCGAGATGGTGACCAGGCTGCAAGGCTGGCAGGACGAGTGGGGCTGGCAGTTCAGCGGCCGCAAGACCGCGCGGTACCGGCAGATCGGCAACGCGTTCCCGCCCCCGGTCGCCGAGGCGGTCGGGACCGCGATCCGTCGCGCGCTCGAGCATGCGGGCGCCCCGGATGCGGCCGAGCCGGCCGCGCCGGTGCACGACCCGGTGTTCCGCGTGCTCCGCTCCCGGGCGGACTTCCTGACCGCCCGGCAGATAGCCGAACTGGCCGCCGGCGCGGTCCCCGCGGCCGGGGCGGTCCGTAGGGCCGGGGCGGTCCCAGGGGCCGGACGGGAGGCAGCCGCCCGGCTGGGCCTGGCCGCGGTGCTCGGCCGCCTGCACCACCTCGGCCAGGACTTCGAGCTCGAGATCGCCGACTCCCGCGACGGGCCCGCCTACCGGCTGGGCAGCTTCAAGGCGTTCCTCGGCCAGCGCGAGCACGACCGGCACCAGCGTTTCGCGGCCAGCCGGACCACGATCAGCTAGCCCGCGGCGGCGCAGGCTGGGGCTTGGGGCGTCGGGCCTGTGCGGGCGCCGCAATGCAGTGGTTACTGCATTACGGCGTTGGGTGCCTGGGGGCGTTTGGCCTGGGTCCTGGCACGGTCAGGGTGGCCTGACTGACTCCCGTGTCGGTGACCAGCTACCGAAACCTTACAGACGCTGCGATAATGCCTGTGTGACAGGGCTGAGCCTTGCCCTGGCCAACCTGAAGCCGGGCACCGGTAAGACCACCTCCGCGGTCTGGCTGGCGCACGTGTTCGCGCAGGCCGGGAACCGTGTGCTGCTGGTGGACGCGGACCCGTCCGGGAGCGCCCTGGAGTGGTCCGACCTGGCCGCGATGGACCCGCGGCTGTCCTCGCCGCAGGCGGCCTTCCCGTTCCGGATCGTGGCGCTGCCGTCCCGCGAACTGCACCGGCGCCTGCCCGAGATCGC
>PMOU01000244.1:1997-6271 GCA_003161205.1 Actinomycetota bacterium
TCCGCGACACGCCGCTGCGCTCGGCCGTGCTGCTGAACCGGTGTATCGCCCGCGCGCACTCCACGACCGACGCCCGGGAGGCGCTGGAAGGCCTCGGCTACGACGTGCTCGGGACGGGGGTGCCGCGCCGTGAGGTCTACGCCCAGAGTTTCGGCATGCCGATCAGGCAGACGGGCTGCGAGGTGTGGCGCCTGGTCGCCCGCGACCTCATCGACCGGTGCGCGCCGCTGACCAAGGTCCGGTCATGATGAGCAGCCAGCGGGAGCAGCGCAAGGCCCAGATGGCGGCGGCGGCGGCACGGCGCACCGAGCCGGGCGCGGCGCCGGCCGGACGGACCGCGATCCGGTCCAAGCCGGTCCGGATCACCCTCGATCTCAGCCCCGAGCTCTACCGCCAGCTGATCACCTGGGCGGACTCGGCCGCGATATCGCTCGGCGTGCCGCGGGTCTCCCTGGCCGAGGCGGTCCGGGCGATGATCCGGGTCGCGGCCGAGAACCCCGACGACGTGCTAGATCGGCTGCGTCAGGACCGCGAGCAATAACGCGGGACATGCAAAGACTTTATTTGTAGATGGTTGCCAAAGCCCACGAGCTCAGCATCCAGACGCTGCAGACCATCAATGACAAAAGAGCCTATATGCTCGGCGATAAAAGGCGTCGGGCTAATTCGGGACGTCGAGCTTTGCAAGCATAGACTCTACCGTGGCTATAAAGGTAGATAGGTACGCTGCACCGCGAGCTGAGTGTTTAGACGATATTTCGATGCCAGCAATCTCCAGATCGCGAGCCACATGCTCCATTAGGCTGCGAGCCTGACTGGCGATAAGGTATTCGGAGTCTTCGCTGTCGGCAACTTTATCGAGCCATTTAAGTATCTCCAGACACGCTGGAAGCAGGTGGACCCATGGTATAAATACCGGCATGTAATCGGCGGAAGGTCCGACTTCAAGGAGCGTTGCCCATTTATTTCGATACGCCGTGTAATGCCGTTCGTTTCCCGACCACCTCGCCTTAATCACCCTAGAAGCAACAAGGCCGGCCAGAGTGTCGCTAATGTTCCTCTTAGCAAAGCCAGCTTCGCTAGCGATCCTTGCTGCATCCAATGGGCCATCGGGAAACGTTAGCAGGACCCTCATTACCTCTGACCGGCTGCCAGGACCGAACAGGTAACGAAGTTGGAATGCGAAATTCGCAGGAATTTTGACATCCGGCTCTCTCGATTTCTCACTTCGAGCAGCACGAGGACGAACGTATCCATATTCCGCGAAGATCGGATCCGGTTCAGCGATAAAACTTAGCACATCCGCGTCAAAAACGGGTACATTCCCAGAATGCATGTCCTTTACCTGGCGGTTTTTCGGCCATCGAGACGGCACCGACTCCCCCGCCCATGCCACGGCGGCACCAACTAGCCCAGCATCAACAGGAAATCGCGCACCGAGATTCCAAAGGCGTTGCGTAGTTAGCAACCGGCGATTATGCGAAAGCCAGTCCAGGATCTCATCAAACAACCGAGGATCGCGCCGGGCGACTTCAATTGTGAAAATAATAAGAGCCTCGGGATCTATTGCCCAACGATCGAAGCCCGCGATATTTGAGGAGACACCCAATTGCGCCCACTGGCGCCAAGCGAAGTCAAGGAAGCCGCGCCGGGTTCTTTCCCTAAGATCCGAGAGTGGCATCTTCGACACCTAGAGAGCTAAGAGCCTCTTTTAGGACCATCAGATAACCAGGCGAAGGGTCTTGAGTCACGGACCAGTGCGCCGCGGCGACGAGTTCCTCCGCGCTTGGATTAAGCGCTCTGAGATCCGCTTCGTGCCGGCCGCCAGCCTGATCGACCATCGCGAAAAGCTTAAAGTGAATCTGATCCAGACGGCCTGCAAAGTGAATGGTGAGCGCTTGACCGTAGACCCGCGTTACGACTCGAGTCAAAAATCCGGTCGGCAGACCCCACTTCAATAGGTCCGTTGGACCACCGTTCAGCCAGTTCTTGTCTAGATCGAAGTCGCGTGCGACGCGGTCGCGCGCGACCGCGAGCGCATCCGGCAGCGGCTTGGCCGGGAGAAGCTCGCCGGCGGTGGCGATCGCTAGAACATCGACGTCTTTGGTAGCCCGATCGACCAGCCCGAGAGCGGTGAGAGCCGTACCCCCGATGACTACTATCTCCTGTGGCTCGCTAAGTGACAGAAGCTGCTCAGCCAGAGCACCGAGGATCACATCGAGCGTCTCTAGAGTGATCTGCATGACAAAATTCTAGCATACGGGATGTTCACCATCGCGATCCATGATACTCAAGGCCTCGATCCGAGATACTGTTCATCTCGCCATGCCCGGAACTACGACCCGCTCCGTCTTAGAGGAGCTATGGTCAATTACGGTACGCCAGTATCTATCGTGGCAGACGGCCGACTGACCAGAGACCTCGTATCACAGGCGTACGGACTGACCAAAAGGCTCTGACGCGGAGAGATCAGGTGGCGCGAGAGGCGCGGCCGCGGGCGCGGCCGCGTTCCTTGGCGTCGAGGATGATCTTGCGCAGGCGGACCGCCGCGGCCGTGACCTCTACGCACTCGTCGTCGGCACAGAACTCCAGTGCCTGCTCCAGGCTGAGCAGGCGCGGTGGCACCAGCCGCTCGAGTTCATCCGCGGTGGACTGGCGGACGTTGGTGACCTTGCGCTCGCGGCAGATGTTGACGTCCATGTCGTCGGTCCGGGAGTTCTCCCCGACAATCATTCCCTCGTACACCAAGGTGCCGGGGGTGACGAACAGCGACCCGCGTTCCTGCAGGTTGAACATGGCGTACGCGGCGGCGGGGCCGGACCGGTCGGCGACCAGGGAACCGTTGGCCCGGCCGCGCATGGCCCCGGCCCACGGCTCGTAGTCCTCGAAGACGTGGTGCGCGATACCGGTGCCGCGGGTCTCGGTGAGGAACTGGGTGCGGAAGCCGATCAGGCCGCGGGCGGGCACGATGAAATCGAGCCTGACCCAGCCGGTGCCGTGGTTGGTCATCGACTCCATCCGGCCGCGCCGCACCGAGATCAGCGACGTGGCCGTGCCCAGGTACTCCTCGGGCACGTCGACGCTCAGCCGCTCGACCGGCTCGAAGACCTTACCGTCGATCTCGCGGGTGACGGCGGACGGCCGTCCCACGGTCAGCTCGTAGCCTTCCCGCCGCATCGTCTCCACCAGGATGGCCAGCGCCAGCTCGCCGCGGCCGCGGACCTCCCAGGTGTCCGGCCGCTCGGTGGGCAGCACGTCGAGCGAGACGTTGCCGACCAGCTCGCGGTTCAGCCGGTCACGGACCAGCCGGGCGGTGACCTTCGATCCCGCCGCCTGCCCGGCCAGCGGTGCGGTGTTCACGCCGATCGTCATCGAGATGGCCGGTTCGTCCACCGTGATCAGTGGCAGCGGCCGCGGGTCGTCCAGGTCGGCCAGGGTTTCGCCGATCATGATGTCCGGGATGCCGGCGATGGCCACGATGTCCCCGGGCCCGGCCGTGTCGGCCTGCACCCGCTCGAGCGCCTCGGTCAGGTACATCTCGGAGATCTTGACCCGCTGGATGGACCCGTCCCGGCGGCACCACGCGACCTGCTGGCCGCGCGAGATCGTGCCGTTACGGACCCGGCACAGCGCGATCCGGCCCAGGTAGGACGAGGCGTCCAGGTTAGTCACGTGGGCCTGCAGCGGCGCGCCGACCTCGAACGCCGGAGCCGGGACCGTGGCCTTGATCGTGGCGAACAGCGGCTCCAGGTCCGGCGAATCGGGCATCTCGCCGTCGGCGGGCCGGGTCAGCGAGGCCCGTCCGGCCCGGGCCGAGGCGTACACGATCGGGAACTCGATCTGCTCTTCGCTCGCGTCCAGGTCGATGAACAGCTCGTAGCAGGCGTCTACCACCTCGGCGATCCGCGCGTCCGGCCGGTCCACCTTGTTGACCACGAGGATCACCGGAAGCCCGGCTTCCAGCGTCTTGCGCAGCACGAACCTGGTCTGGGGCAGCGGTCCCTCGCTCGCGTCGACGAGCAGCAGCACGCCGTCGACCATGGACAGGCCGCGCTCCACCTCGCCGCCGAAATCGGCGTGGCCCGGCGTGTCCACGATGTTGATGGTCAGGCCGCCGTGGCTCACCGCGGTGTTCTTGGCCAGGATCGTGATGCCCTTTTCCCGCTCCAGGTCACCGGAGTCCATCACCCGCTCGGCCACGTGCGCGTTCGCCCGGAACGCGCCTGACTGCCAGAGCATCGCGTCCACCAGGGTGGTCTTGCCGTGGTCGACGT
>PMOU01000181.1 GCA_003161205.1 Actinomycetota bacterium
CGGTCGCCAGTTCCGGTTCCGGCGCGAAAGCGCTGACGTAACCCACGCAG
Organism: Actinomycetota bacterium; assembly: GCA_003161205.1. Next base: position 51 of record PMOU01000181.1, read on the forward strand.
AGGTAGGCGATGACCTCAAGGTGCGCGGGCAGGCCGAGCTCGGCCGCCAGCTCACGCTCGTCGAAGAAGCTGACCCAGCCGACCCCGAGACCTTCCGCCCGGGCCGCCAGCCACAGGTTCGCCACCGCGAGCACGCTGGAGAAATCCGCGGTCTGCGGCTGAGTGTGCCGCCCCAGCGTGTGCCGGCCGCCGCGGGTGCGGTCGCAGCTGACCACGATGTTGACCGGCGTGTCGAGGATCGACTCGATCTTGAGCGAGTCGAAGGCGCGGGCCCGCGCGCCCGGCAGCCCGGCCGCGAACTCGTCCCGGCGCCGGCGGGCCAGGGCTGCGATCCGTTCCCGCCGGGCCCGGTCGGTGATCACGATGAAGTCCCACGGCTGGGAGAAACCCACGGACGGGGCCTGGTGGGCCGCCGCGAGCACCCGGCCGAGCACGTCGGCGGGCACCGGATCCGGGCGGAAACCCCGGCGGACGTCCCTGCGCTCGGCGAGCACCCGGTACACCGCATCCCGCTGCTCGGCCGGGTAACCCGGGTCCCGGTCGGCGACGAGATCGGGGCCGGTGGCGGGGCCGGGATCGAGGCCGGGGCCGGCGATGGGATCCGGGCCGGCGATGGGGCTTGGGCCGGCGATGGGGTCACCCATGGGCGTGCGCGTGGTCGTGCGGGTGATCGTGCGGGTGCTGCGGCTCGCCGACGCGGTGCTCGAACCCCGGCATCGCGATCCGGTACACGCACATATCGCAGTTCATCCGGATATCTCCTGACAGCGCCTCGTGGTACCGCTCGTACACCAGGGCGGCGATCTCGTCACAATCGCCGAACACGTCGGCGCATCGTACGTCCAGTCCGGGGTGCGCGGCGGCGAAGTCGCCAGCCTGCTGGGCGACCCGGTCCGGCAGCACGCCGGGGAACAGGAAGTACCTGGCCACCACGATCTGCCGGGCACCGAGCAGCCGGCATCTTTCCAGGCCCTCGGCCACGCTGGGCTGGGTCAGGGACACGAAGGCGGTCTCCGCGAGCGGGTACCCCCGGCCTTCCCACAGCAGCCGCGTGGTCTTGACCACGTCCGCGTTCGCGTCGGGATCGGAGGAGCCGCGGCCGACGACGAGCACCGCCGGGGGCGCCGCGGCCTCCCCCGCCGCCTCGCTGATCCTGGCGGCGAGCAGGTCGAGCAGCGCGGGATGCGGCCCGAGCGGGCGCCCGTAGGTCCAGGTCAGGCCGGGATGCCGACTGCGTTCGCGGGCCAGCGCGGCGGGAATGTCCCCCTTGGCGTGCCCGGCCGCGGACAGCATGAGCGGCACGGCGACCATGTGCAGCGGGGCCGGAGCCGACAGGGGCGCCAGGGTCGGCAGGGGCGCCGGGGTGGGCAGGACGGTTCCGGCCAGGGCGGCGACGGCCTCGCGCAGCGGCGGCGGGGACAGTTCGATGAAACCGCCGGCCACCCGCGTCCCGTCCCGGGCGGCCAGCGCGGCGACCCGCTCCGCGAGCGCGTTGAAGGCCGCGACCCCGGCCTCGTCGCGGGTGCCGTGCGCGGCCAGCAGCAGCGGCGCACTCATCGGACGACCTCGGGGTCTCCGGGTTCGGAGTCTTCGTCGTCCCTGGCGATGCGCAGCAGGGCGTTGAACGCGGCGATGGCCACCGCCGAACCGCCTTTCTCCGAGACGTTGGTCAAGGACGGCAGGCCACTGGCGCGCAACTCGTCCTTGGCCGTGGCCGCGCCGACGAACCCGACCGGTACGCCGATCACCAGCGCAGGCTCGACCTGCCTGCTCATGATCTCGGCCAGGGCCGTGGGCGCGCAGCCCACCAGCCAGATCGCGCCCGGCCCGGCCTCGCCGAACGCCAGCCTGACCGCGGCCGCGGACAGCGTGAGGTTCGCGCTGCGCGCCAGCCGGGCCGCCAGCGAATCGCCTATCTTGCAGATCACCGGGTAGCGCGTGATGCCGGACGCGACCATGGCCACGTCCGCGATGACGGCGGCATTACGCCGCAGCGCCGCTATCCCGGCCGCCAGCGCGGCTTCGTCGCACACCAGGTCGGTGACGTAGTCGAAGTCGGCGGTCGCATGGATAATGCGCTCCGTCACGGCGCGGGTGAGCGGGGGCAGCTCGCTCAGGTCGATACGGGAGCGCAGGATGCGGTACGACTCGACCTCGATGGGATGAACCTGGCTCATGTGCTGACCTCGATAGCATCGACCGGGCAGATTTCCACGCACTCACCGCAGTCCGTGCACGCCTCCGGCAGCACGACCAGCGGACCGGCGGCGCCGGGACGGATCGCGTGCTCGGGACAGGTGAGCAGGCAGGCACCGCAGCCCCGGCACTCGGTAGTAATCACCGGGATCATGGTTCGGCCCACCGGTAGTCGCGCGGGGTCACCATCCGGCCGCCCTGCACCCGGGTGCGGGACGAGCCGACGACGACCAGCGTATGCATGTCCACTACTCCTGGATCGAAGTCGCTCAGCGCGGCGACCGACGCGACCTGCCCGGGACGGGTCGCGTCCCGGACCCAGCCGACCGGCGTGGACGGCGGGCGGCAACCGGCGAGCAGCTCGATCGCCCGGCGCAGCTGCCACGTCCGCCGGGCGCTGGCCGGGTTGTAGAAGCAGGTCACCAGGTCCCCGTCGGCGGCGGCGATAATCCTGCGCTCGATCACTGGCCACGCCGTATGCAGGTCAGACAGGGAGATCATGACGTGATCGTGGCCGAGCGGCGCGCCCAGGACGGCGGCGGCGGCCAGCGCCGCGGTCACGCCGGGCACGACGCTCACGTCGATGTCGTCGCCGGCCAGCTCAAGCGCCGGACTGCCCATCGCGTACACGCCCGCGTCGCCCGAGCCGATGAGCGCCACCGCGTGCCCGGCCTGAGCCTGCGCCACCGCTTCCGCGGCCCGTTCCTGCTCCGCCCCCAGACCGCTGGCCAGCACCTTCGTTCCCGGCCTGAGCAGATCGGCGACCTGGTCCAGGTAGGAGTCGAGCCCGGCGACCACGGCGGCCCGGCGCAGTTCGGCCACGGCGCGCGGCGTCGTCAGGTCCCGGGCGCCCGGCCCGATCCCGATCACCGTCAGCCGGCCCCGCGGCGCGCACCTGGCCACCGCGACGGTGGCGTGCGCGCTGGTCCGCTTCGCGGCCAGCAGCGTCGAACCCGGGTGGATGAGCGCGGCCGCCTCGGCGACGCTCGGGGTGCCCACGGCCCGCCGCACCACCTCGCTCGGGTTGGGGACCGGCACCGCCGCCAGCCGCTCCGCCGGGAACGTGACGACCCGCCACCCGCGCTGCGCGGCGGCCGCCTGCAAACCCTGCTCGTCCGCCTTCGCATCCGCCGTAGCGATATGCCGAACGGACCGCGGTGACAGCCCCAGGTCAGCCAGCGTGTCGTCGATGAGCTGGCCTATCTCGGCGGCTGGAACCCCGCGGCTCGCGCCCGTGCCGACGATCAGGGAGGGAGGGCGGAAGACCACGGCCCGTTCGGTCGATATGTCTTTGTCGTCGGTGACCACGACGGCGGGGACGCCTGGTTCGGGCCGGTCGGTGCGCACGACGTTCGGCGGCAGCGGGGGCAGCGGCCACCGCGCGGCGGCGGTGAAGGTGACCCGGTCGCCGGACAGGATCGCGGCGCCTACGGCTGCGAGGGCACTGCCGGGCTCGATGGTGAAGCCGAGGTCCGCGCCGAACTCGTCGAGTCCGATGGTTCCGGCTGCGTCGCTGGCGGTGGTGATGACCGGCTCGGCGCCCAGCGCCTGGGCGACCCGCCGGGCCAGCTCGTTGCCGCCGCCGACGTGCGCGCCGAGCACCGGCACCGCGAAGCGCAGCGCCTCATCGACGCAGACCACGCCGGGGTCCTGGCCCTTGCCGTGCAGCAGCGGCGCGATCAGCCGGACGGTCGCGCCGACGGCCAGGAAGCACACGATCGCGTCGCACTCCTCGAACGCCCGCGGCAGTGCGGCCGCCGCGGGCCCGTCGTACTTTTGCGCGTCCGGCCAGGCGCTCGTGAGCCGCTCCGCGGCACTCTTGCCCGCCGTGGTCACCGCCACCAGGCCGATCATGGGTGCTCCCGTGATCGGGTGGGGGCGCGGTCGGCCCAGAGGACGAAGACGGGGTTTTCGGCGGCCAGGCGGAGGGAGCCGGTGGGGAGGGGGGTGAGGCGGGAGGCTTGGAGCTGGGTGCCTTCGGGGTGGTAGCCCTGAGCGGTGAGGATGTCGGCGGTCTCGGCGACGCGCTGGACGGCGGCCAGGGTGACGACGACGCGGCCGGGGTCGGCGGCGAGGATGGCGGCTTCGAGGACGGCGTGGTCGCCGCCGCCGACGAAGATCGCGTCGGCGGGTGGCAGGCCTGTTAGCGCGGCTGGCGCGCGGCCTTCTTGCAGGTGCAGGCGGACGCGGTGGCGGGCGGCGTTGGCGCGGATCCGGGCGCACTGGGCGGGATCGGACTCGATGGCGACGACCCAGGCGCCGAACCGGGCGCACTCGACCGCGACGGCGCCCGAGCCCGCGCCGACGTCCCAGATGGTGCGGCCGGGCGCGGGGCCGAGGCGGGCCAGCACGAGCGCGCGGACTTCGGCCTTGGTGATCATCGAGTCGCGGTGCTCGAAGTCGTCCTCGGGCAGGGCCCAGGCGTGCGGGGCGCCGGGGTGGCCGGCCAGCCAGCGCGGGCCTTCGTTCGCGGTTTCCGGGGCTTCCGGGNNCTTCCGGGCCTTCCGGGGCCAGGGCCTGCGGGGTCTGCGGGGTCTGCGGGTCTAGGGAGATGAGGATGTTGGGTTCGGCGAAATCGCGGGCGGGTCCGGCGGACAGGTCGCTGACCCGCTCCTGGGGGGCGCCGAGGCATTCGGCGACGTAGACCTTTCTGCCCGCGCTCGCCAGCTCGGTCCCGAGCGCGCGGGCCGTCGCCGTCCCGGGGGCGGTCAGGATCGCGACCTTGGGATTCGCGAGCGCCGCGGCCAGCGCCTGGCGCGGGTCACGGCCATGAGCGGAGACGACCAGGGCGTCGTCCCAGTCCAGGCCCAGCCGCGCGAAGGCGAGCGCCACCGATGACACCGCCGGGATGACGGCGGGCGCGACGCCGCGGGCGCGCAGGGCCCGGACGATCCCGAAGAAACCCGGGTCACCGGAGGCCAGCACGGCGACCGGACCAGGGCTCGCGCAGATGGCGTCGAGCGCGTCGTCGAGGCGCTTGATCTCGATGCGTTCGGCGCCGGGCGAGATGGCCATGGTCTCCAGGTGCCGGGGGGCCCCGGCGACCCGGCCCGCCGCCGCGAGGGCTTCGGCGGCATCGGGGCCGAGGGGGCGGCCGTCGCAGCCGATCACGGTGACCGTCGGCGGGTTCACAGCTGATCCCCGGGAGTTCCTGGGGTCGCGGCGATCATGGTGCGGCCGGAGAAGTCGAGCATGATGACCTGGATGGCCGGGGCGGTTGAGCCGTGGGCCGGTCCGGGTGCTTGCCCCGCGGCCTGCTGGGCGGCTTGTTCGGCGGTCTGCTGGGCGGCTTGCTCGGCGG
>PMOU01000003.1 GCA_003161205.1 Actinomycetota bacterium
CTGGCGGACCTGGAGCCCTGGCCGGATGCCGGGATCCGGCACGTCGTCATCTGCGGCGTCCCCGCGGGCAAGGGAGAACCTGCCCACGAGCACGCGGACGTCAGGCTCTTCATGGCCACCCAGACCCCGGACGCCGCTTACCCGGAGAACCCGGACGCCCCACTGCGCTGGCTGACCCTGCCCGAGGCGTACGACGCCACCTCCGAGCCCAACCTCAGACAGACCCTGGACCGGATGCGGCGGCAGTTCGCCCGCGGGGATCCCGGCTGATGGAGGCGCGCGTTAATAGGCCGAGGAAAGACTCAGGACCGGCCCGGGGAGGCACGGTCCAAGATGGTGCCGGTGCATCGAAAAGCTTCATCCAGGCCGTCGTACTGGACTCCTTTACTTCGACCGAAACCTGGGAGTAACTCGCCACGTCACTCGGGTTGGAGCTATGCCTGATGACGGTCTCGTAGACAAACGGTGATGCGATGACGCCAAGACCAGCCGTACTCCGAGCCATAGCTTCCTTAAAACTTGGGGCTTCTACCAGCCGTGCCACGACGATGATCGCCTCACCGGAAACACCCATGGCATCGCTGACTATCGGCCCGACGTTGACCGCAAACCGGAGCTGAAACCGGACCGAGGCGCGCTGGGTGCTGTTGTGCCGATCGAGTGCGATAGGCAATTCACTGAGCAGCTGATCCAGGACCTGCCCGGTCGAAACGGTCGGTGGTACCACGATGAGAAGGCCGTCACCACGGTCTTCTGACCACACGCCAGGTATGCCGCGCAGGGATGTATTCGTCATGTCCGATAGCGCCTCCCTGATGACGAGGCGATCCTTGTCTGTCCGTGTGCGTGCGCCGAACCCGACCACATCGGACAGGCAAATCGTGCAGTTCTCTCCGTTCAGCGGCTGTGGCCGTGGCCATGAGTATCTAGCGGCAAGCCTGTGGCCCGGCAGACCGGTGGCGGCCGGACGGCTGGAGACCCCATATCCGGCCGGACCCTCGGTGCCCCTGTCGTAGCACTGCTCCTCCACGATGTTAAGGACGCGGGGGTGAGCCGTGATGAAGGCGGCAAAATCCTTGGTCTGTACCACCAGAGCCCATACCATCTCGAGGGCGACGACCGTGGCGGACCGTACGCTCACCTGCAGCGCTCCCTGCTCGCCCACCAACTGGCCGAGGCCACGTACGGCTAGGACGCTTTCCTCGCCGTTCTCATGGACGCAGATCTTGGCGCGGCCGCCCAGGATCACCATCGCGTGATCAGCCCGTTCGCCTTCCGACATGATCCGTGCGCCAGCTGCGAACGTCCTCCACGAGGCCACCGACCTGAGCGCTTCCCGCTCGGTTGCGTCCAGAGATTCCCAGAAGTTAACCGACGTCGGCCAATAGGCCGGAAGCACCTCCTGAGCGCTTTCGCCGCTTCGCTCCCGCAGACGGGCATTTTCTGAGCCGGGCGGCCGCACCCGCGCTCCACCTCGGGGGCGCAGCTGGTGCGTGCGGCGAGGGGACGTAGACCGTCTTACCTCGACCTTGCAGTTGACTACCAGGCGGCCGATAGAGAAGCTCAGGCTGTTCAACGGGCCCACCCCTGTGCGCTGAGTCCCAGTGTGTCGCGGCCGCTTCCGGCTAGTGCAACGTCGCGCTAGCCGGGAGACCAGATGGCTCCTTTGCCGTGGTCCTAAGGTGACGCACTCAAGCACTGTCACTTTCAGCTTCTAAAAATGACTCTCCGTATGCGTCGCGGAAGGATACCTTAACCAAGCTATATGGTAGTAGATATTTTAAGATCTAGCAAGTTGCTATGTTGCATCTCGTATGATTGCTGGATGAGACGTGGCGGGGTTCGGCTGGACGTGGAGCGATGAGGACAAGGGCGACATGCGCCGGTTCGTGGTGGCAGGAACCAGGACGGCTGCATCCTGATTGTTACCTAGCAAGTTGCCACCTTCGGTTCGTGCGCATGGCGACAGAGAGTAACTTCTCCTTATGGCGTCCGATCAGGGACCTGTCGTTCAGAGCGCCCTCCTCCGCAGCGAGCTCGTCCGCTTGCGCAAGGAGAAGGAGCTTACTCAGCAGCAGGTTGCCAGCGATCTGGAGTGGTCGCCGTCTAAGTTGATCAGAGTGGAGGGAGGGGGCAGTTCGATTACAAAGGTCGACCTTGACGCTCTTCTCTCTATATACGACGTCACCGCAGAAAGCCAACGTGAGCGGCTTCATTCTCTTAACCGAGGAGCCAAGGAACGGGGCTGGTGGGACAGCTATCGCGATCATGTGTCCCCCGCTTATCTGAACTACATAGGCTTCGAGGCGGGCTCTTCTTTCATTAGGCAGTTCCAAATCGGGTTTATACCGGGCTTGCTGCAGACTCCCGCGTACGCGAGGGTCGTCACCGGCGTTGGCTCAGTAGATCCGAAAGAGGTTGATCGGTTTGTGGAATTGCGTCTCCGGCGTCAGTCAAAGCTGGCGCAGCGGGAGGCGAAACCTTACACGTACTTCGTCATAGATGAGGCGGTGATACGTCGGCATGTTGGAATTAAGGTAGACCGCACCATCATGCCGGAGCAGCTCCTCAGTATCGCTGATCGTGCGGAACAAGATGACCTGCTCACGGTGCGGGTGATCCCTTTTACATCGGGTGCGCATCCCGGTTTGTTCGACACCTTCACGCTTTTGGAGTTTGAGGGTGGGCGGCTACCTGATGTGCTATATCTCGAGGCAGCTCGGGAAGAGTTCAGAATGATCGCAGAGAACGACCCCAGAGCTGCCAAGTATGCGGAGGACTTCGAGGAGCTGCTGTCCGATGCGCTGTCTCCGGAAAGCTCAATCGAGCTCTTGCGGAGCGTGGCACAGGAGATGTCGTTAAATGACGGTTAGCTGCCCGCACCAGCAAGTTCAGGTCCGGGGAGTCGAACCGTCAGCGTTGTCAACCAGCACGTCACCAGGCGGTCGGGGCCGGATCTTCCCGGCCGGACGCCGCCAGGAATAATCAAGTAACTCAACACGAAGATAGCAAGTAACAGATTTTGACGCATCCTGTCTTTCATATTAGAGATTACCCCGAAAAGGTAATTCGTTAAACTTAACCGATCCGAAGGGAGCTCCTTAGATGGCCGCTGAGCCTAAGCCGTATTCGACGCTTGTCTGGCGCAAGAGCAGCGCTAGCGGAGGGAGCGGTGAGTGCGTTGAAGTTGCTCAGTGGGAGTCGTCCGTGTTGATCAGGGATTCGCGTGACCGGTCCGGTCCCCTCCTCAAAGTCAACTCGGCTCAATGGCTTGGCCTTCTAAGGCGTACCAGGAACGGAGAGATCGAGAAGCGATCGTAGTCGCGTTCGGGTCGACCGGAGCCACCGCTGCGCTCATTCCCGCAGCAAATCCGGGGTTCACTCTCAACCTCAACTTTAACGAGGAAGCCGTTCTCTGAAGCGGGTTCCCGGGAGTCAAGCGTCGCCGACACGCAGGACTAGCTGCGCTCGGTAACTCAGCTATGACCGAAGTGGGAGTTATACTCGAATTCCCTTCAGGCTGAGGTGTCCGCAATTACGCTCCCGATCACCGCTAGGGGTCACGACGCCCGATCGGGGCACCTCGTCAGGGCGCAGCCCAGCTGAGCCACCGAGCCAAGGATCTTTCAGGAGAGTTGAGCAGGCGCCGACTTAAACCTGCTCCTCCTCGCCCTCGTCCAGGTTGAGGAACTCTTCCGCGGCCATCCCCATCGACAGATCGCCGGGCTGGAGCTCTTCGCCGAGACCAGGCCCGCTGCCCGGGTTGATCTTGACGTACGGCGGCAGCTTCGGTTCGGACCAGACGACCTTCTTGCGGCTGCCAGTGACCCAGCGCTTAATCCTGACCATGTCCTTTATCTACCCACGGCGTCATCGTTAACCGCGACACGGGGGCCTAGCTGAGGATCAGTTTCCCTTTCCGCGGGCGGCTGGATGTCGTGGCGGGTCACCGCGAGATACCCGACGAGGACAGCGACCGCGATCGCCGTCACCAGGGCGGTCCGGCCGTCACCGAAGTTGACACCGCTGATCGAGTGTGGCTTGCTGATGTAATCCGCGAACGAGGCGCCCAGCGGCCGGGTTATCACGTAGGCGAACCAGAAGGCGGCCACCGAGCCGAGCCCGAACCGGGACCAGGCCACCGCGGGAATCAAGATGATGACGCCGAACATGATTCCCGACGCGAGGTACCCCAGGCCGAGAGCGGTGGCGGTGAAGTCGCCCAGGGCGGTGCCGAGCGCGAACGTGGCGAACACCGTGGCCCAGTAGAAGCACTCCCGCCGCCGCGTGGTGATGCTGTGAATCGACAGCGTGCCCTCGCTGCGGTACCAGCGCCAGAAGATCAGGGCCAGCACCACGGCCCAGAAGGCCGTCGTCCCCGCGTAGGGGATGCCGATGACCAGATGCATGGTGT
>PMOU01000182.1 GCA_003161205.1 Actinomycetota bacterium
CGGAACGCCCGGTCGGTGGCCTGATCCTCCACCGCCGGGTTCCACCACCGGTCGACGTGGATCACGTGGCTGGCGGCGGTCAGGTTGAGCCCGGTCCCGCCGGCCTTGAGCGACAGCAGGAACAGGGCAGGTTCATCCAGCGCCGTGAACTGGGCCACCATCGCGTCCCGCTGCTTCTTGGTCGTGCCGCCGTGCAGGAACAGCACGGGACAGCCCAGCCGGGCCGCCAGGTGCGGCTGGAGCATCCGGCCGAACTCCGCGTACTGGGTGAAGCACAGGGCCTTGTCGCCTTCGGCCACGATCTCGTCGCAGATTTCCTCCAGCCGGGCCAGCTTGCCGGACCGGCCCGGCAGCCGGGAGCCGTCACCGAGCAGGTGGGCGGGATGGTTGCACACCTGCTTGAGCCTGGCCATCGTGGCCAGCACCAGCCCGCGGCGGCTGATGTCGTCCGCGGCCTCGGCGATCCGGTTGAGCATGTCGGTCACCGTGGCCTGGTACAAGCTGGCCTGCTCCGGGGTGAGGTTGCACCAGACCTTCATCTCCTGCTTGTCCGGCAGGTCGGAGATGATCGTCTTGTCGGTCTTCAGCCGGCGCAGGACGAACGGCTGAGTCAGGCGCTGCAGGGCCTGGGCGGCGTCCGGCGAGCCGTGCCGCTCGATCGGGATCGCGAATGTCTCGCGGAACTTCTCGGCCGGCCCGAGCAGGCCGGGGTTAGTGAACTCCATGATCGACCACAGCTCGGACAGCCGGTTCTCCACCGGCGTGCCGGTGAGTGCGATCCGGGCGGCGGCGGGCAGCCCGCGGACCGCCCGCGCCTGCTTGGTGGTGTGGTTCTTGATGTTCTGGGCCTCGTCGCAGACCACCCGCGCCCAGGTCAGCTGGCTGAGCGCGGCCGAGTCCCGGGTGGCGACGCCGTAGGTGGTGATCACCAGGTCGGCGCCGGCCAGCGCGCCGGCCAGCGAATCTCCGTCCAGCCGGTCGGCGCCGTGGTGCACATGCACCCGCAGGTCCGGGGTGAACCGCGCCGCTTCCCGCTGCCAGTTGCCGACCAGCGACATCGGGCACACGAGCAGCGTCGGGCCCGTGCCGGGCGCCTGATCCGCTATCAGCGACAGGAGCTGGATCGTCTTACCCAGGCCCATGTCGTCAGCCAGGACGCCGCCGAGGCCGAGATCGCCGAGGAACGAGAGCCACGAAAGGCCCCGCTCCTGGTACGGCCGCAGCTGGCCGGCGAAGCCCGCCGGCGTGCTCATGGGCCGCAGCCGCCGGTCAGCCTGACCGGACAGCAGGTCGCCCAGCCAGCCGTCGGCGTCCACGCCGACCAGGGGGACGTCCGGGTCCGGGTCGCGCAGGCCGGCCGCCAGCGCGTCGGCGGCGGTCATCGTCCCGGCCTGGCTGCGCTCGAGGAACTTCAGCGCGGCCTTCAGGTGCGCCTCGTCCAGTTCGACCCACTGGCCGCGCAGCCGGACCAGCGGGACCTTCAGCCGGGCCAGCTCGGCCAGCTCGGCCGGGTCGAGCGCCTCATCGCCGACGGCGACGTCGTACCGGAAGTCCACCAGGTCACCCAGGCCGAACTTCGCTCCGGTGACCGACGTGGCGGATTTGGTCTGGGACCGGGTGGTCAGTTTCAGCCCGAGGCGCGCCTTGCGCACCCAGTCGGGCAGCAGCACACCGAACCCGGCCCCGGCCAGCAGCGGACCGGTCTGCGAAAGGAACCGGAACGCGCCCGGGGTGTCCAGGTCCACCGCGGCGGGCGCCGCCTCGCGCAGCGCGTCCTCGACCTCGCCGAACAACCGGGCGGCGGCACCGAGCCCGGCCAGCAGTTGCTCCACCGGATCCGCGCCCGCCCCGGGCCCGGCGCCGAAGGCAGCACCGTGGCCCGCCCACACGTCCGCGGCGGGAACCATGAGGCTGGGGTCATCGGCGGACTGCAGCGCGAACTCGACCCGCCAGGGGTCAGCTTGATCCGCGCCCGGCTCGATGAGCCGGAAGCAGGTCCGGACCGGGCCCGCCGGAATCTGCGCGCCGTCCAGCCAGGCGTCGAGCTCGGCGGCGAGCTCCCGCCCTTCCGCCTCGTCCCGTGCGCTCACCACGTCGATGCGAGCGTCGGTGGCGGACAGGGCCGCGACGAACCGTTCGGCTATCGGCAGGCGAGCCGGAGTACGGCCGCGCCGGGGGGGCAGGAGAGAGGCCGGCAGCCGGGAGCGCGCCGCGGCATCGGTGAGCGCCTCGAGCGCGCCGGCCAGCAGCAGCCCGGGCGGCTCCCCGGCCACCGCCCGGCACGACGGGGGCATCGCCGCCGCCAGGTCGTGACCCCGCTGCGCATCGGCGCCGCCGAGCACCGGCCGCCACCTGGCGGCGTACGTCCCGTCTTCGGCGGCCAGCACCGGCAGCACCCGCCCGCGGACGGCCAGGTCAACGGCGAACCGGGCCACCGCGGCCAGGTAGGGCAGCGATCCGCCCGCGGCCGCCGCGCCGTCCCCGAGGCCGCTGATCCCGCCGAGCACGTCCAGCGCGGCCGCGGGCTCGAAGGCGAGCACAGGCACCCGCCAGCCGGCCAGCGAGACCCGGCCGGTCCTCGGGTGGGGCCCGGGCCGGTCCGGGCCGGCCGCCTCCGGCTGGGTCAGTTCGGGGGAGGGGAGCGGCCCGCGGCCGACCGACGGCAGCTGCAAGGTCAGCTCGTCACCGACCGCATTGCGGGCGGCGTCGGCGGCCGGACCCTGCAGACCGGGCCGGCCCGCGAGCAGGTCAGCCAGCTCGGCGGCCTGGCCCGCGAACGGGTGCGGCCGGGAGAGCCGTGAGCCCGCGGCCCCAGGCCCGAGCACCCGGGGCAGCTCCGGGTCCTCGGCCCACAGGCAGAGCGCGCCCTGCGCCCAGATCCCGTGAATGACCCGCATGCCGCTTCTCCCGCTTTATGCCTGCTCCCAAAACGCTAACAGCGGCCCGGGCCGGCCGGAGGCGACACGCCCAAACGCCGCCCGGGCCTAACCGTGCGTCTCGGGACCGGCGGCGGGGTCCTGGGCGGGGTCGGGGACGGCGGCGGAGGGATCGGGGGTGATCTTGCGGAACTGCTTGTTCATCGAGCGGAGCAGGAAGACCAGGACGACGCCCATGCCGGCCACCACGAGGAAGCCGAGCACGCCGGGCTCGACGTTATCGCTGGACGAGGAGGACGCCGCGATAGCCGCGAGCACACCGAACGTCACAGGCTCACCCTCTCCCGGACTCCCGCGAACAGGTCGTCCTCGGGCAGGTCGCTGTCGACCACCGACCTAGCCAGATGATAGTCCTCCGTCGGCCAGGCAGCGCGCTGGACGTCGATCGGGCAGCGGAACCAGAAGCCGTCCGGGTCAACCTGGGTGGCATGCGCCTTCAGGGCCTGGTCCCTGATCTCGAAGAAGTCGCCGCACGGCACCCGGGTGGTGATCTCCGGCTCGCGCCCGTCGTCGCCGCGCCCGTCCTGACCGCGCTGGGCGGCGCGCTCCGCCCATTCTTCGAAGATCTTGGTGTAGGGCGACTCCAGGTCCCGGCGGATCATCTCCTCGTGCAGGGCCACGAACTTCGCACGGTGGAATGACGCGAAGTAGTACAACTTGAGCGGCTGCCACGGCTCGCCGGCGTCGGGGTACGCGTCCGGGTCGGCGGCGGCCTCGAACGCCGCCACGGCGACCTGGTGGGTCATGACGTGGTCCGGGTGCGGGTAGCCGCCCTGCTCGTCGTAGGTGAGCATCACGTGCGGCCGGAACTCACGGATGGCCCGCACCAGCGGAGCGGCCGCCTGCGCCACCGGGGTGAGCGCGAAGCAGCCCTGCGGCAGCGGCGGCTTCGGGTCACCCTCGGGCAGGCCCGAGTCGACGAAGCCGAGGAAGCGCTGCTCGACGCCGAGGATCTCCCGGGCTCGCGCCATCTCCTGGCGCCGGACGCCGGGGATGTCGGCCTTGATCTCCGGGAGGTCCATCGCCGGGTTCAGGATGTCACCGCGCTCCCCGCCCGTCATCGTGCAGACCAGCACCTGCGCGCCCTCGCGGACATAGCGCGCCATCGTCGCGGCGCCCTTGCTCGACTCGTCGTCCGGGTGCGCGTGCACGGCCATCAGCCGAAGCTGGCTTGGCAACAGTGTCTCCCTCGATTAAAAACCTTCAGTGCGCAAACACCCGTTTGCCTGCGCGACATTCCCCGTTCGGCGCCGTCGGGCCGGTTCTCCCATTTGACTAGACGGCTCAAGTCACCGACGCTAGTTA
>PMOU01000529.1:0-3236 GCA_003161205.1 Actinomycetota bacterium
GTACCCGCTCGAGCAGGCCGGCGTCGCGCTGCTCGCCGGCCGCGGTGTCGGTGACCGGTCCGGCGTTGATGTGCTCGACCCGGACACCGGCGTGGAGCTCGGCGTGGTCGGGCGAGCGCGGGTCATTCTTCTCGGCGTACACGGTCACCTGGTGACCCTGGCCGGCCAGCTTGCGGGTGAGCTCGCTCAGTCCGACGTCATCGCTGTCCGGACCGGATCCGGTCCGCGGGTGCAGCGGCGTCGCGTTCTGAGCTACTAGAGCGATCTTCATCAGGAGGGCCTCTCTCGATACGAACCTCGATCACGGTGTTCGATCGCGAGAGACGGAAAAGTGGTGCCCTATCCGCGCGCTCTGCGAACACCGAGTGTCGCATTGAGCGTGCCTGCGTCGTAGGCACCACTAGAAAGAACAATATCCCATCCGGGGAGTGCGCAAACCACCGGCCGCGGATTAACCGGGCGTGTCGCGGGCCAGATCCGGATCGGATCCGGGTACCGGGCGAACCCCGGTGGGCGGCCGCGGCTAGCCCGCAGCGGCGTCGGCCACGCTGTCAAAGACGGGAATCAGCCGGTCAGCGGTGGTAAGCCGCAAGATCTTGGCCACCGCCGGCTGCGGCGAGACCAGGGCGAGGACACCGCCCTGGCGGTCCATCGAGCGGTTCACCCGGAGCAGCGCGTGCAGCGCCGAGGAATCCATGAAACGCAACCCGGACAGGTCGATGATCAGCGTCCGCGGCTGCTGTGACACCTCTTCGTCAAGCAGGCGGCGCAACTCGTCAGTGTTCGTCACGTCGGCCTCACCAGCGATCTCCACCAGCGTGTAAGCCTCGCCGGCAGACTCCCGGGCCGTCACAGAGACCGTCAGCAGATCCACGCACTTGTTGTACCACACGGCGGATTCCCCCGGCATACTCCGCACGGCCTAGCGGGGCTAACGGGGGGCAGTTGCGGGCAAATCCATGTGCATCCGGATCGTCGTCCCGGTCTCGTCCGAGAGTATCTCGACCTGATCGCAGACCTCGTTGACAATCCAGAGTCCGTGTCCGCCCCTGGCGTCCAGGGAAGGCCGGCGACGGCCCGCGAGCGGATCTGAGATGACCCCCTCGTCGTGGATCTGGCAGACAATTTCCTTGGTGTCGTACCAGACCTGCAAGCTGCCCGGAGATTGGGCGTGCCGGACCGTGTTGGCCGCCACTTCGCTGACCGCGAGCACCAGGTCCATCGCGCGAGCCTCGGTCAGACCGGCCTTGATGGCGTACCGGTGCACCACGGCCCGGATAGCCGCGAGGTCAGTGGTGTAGGTGTACGACATGGGATCATGCGCCGGGGTTGGAGACGGGGAGGCCGGACCATCGTCCGTCGGCCGGGGAACCGGCGGGCGGACGAGCGCTTCTGCCGCGGTCTTGCGCTGCGCGGTCTCGGCATCCCAGGCCATCAGCTGACACGATACACCGGGCCGGTGAACCAGCGGCAGAGGAAGTGCCTGTGTTGCGCCGCTGCGAATATGCGGCATATCGGTTCCTGCCCGCACGTGTATCCGCGCCCGGCTGGGTAGACGATAGTAGGTCCCGAGTTCGCGGCTCTGTGGAAAAACAGGAGCCGCCCGTCTTTCGGAGGTTCATATGCGGGTCGGAGGGCTCATCATCCTGATTTGGCTCATTATTGGCGCGATAGCCGCCGGGCAGCGCGGCTATTACGACTCCTCGTCGACTACCTGTGCCCACGCGGGCACGATCCTCGTCACCGTTTTGGCAGGTCCGCTTAACTATGTGGGTGTGAACCCGAAGCTTTCGTGCCATCTGCCCTCCCCGAGTAAGTGAGCCCAGGCCCTCAAATACTCTTCCGAACGAGCACGGCTGACAGCCGGCAGCCGGCTACTCCGCCACCGGGCCTGATCGCGGCCAGATGTAGAAGCCGCGTATGGCTACCCGGAGATCCCCCGGGTAAACCAGGGGCCCGGTGGCCACCGCCCTGGCCACCGGGCCGGTCCGGGCTTTCAGCTGCCCAGCCCTGCCGCTACGCCACGGCCCGGCTGACCTCGTCCGGGCTGCCGTACTCACGCTCGGGAATGTCCCGCAGGGTGGCCAGCGCGTTGGCATCGGCCTGGTTGCCACGGGCCTGGTCCATCAGCTGCTGCTTGGTGGCCGGGTACTGGATGCCACGGAGAAACTTCTGCACCCTGACGAAGTCGGCGAGCCCCATCGCGTGCCCCTTCCTCGTCTCGACTTCCCGGTTCCGCGAATTCCAGGTTCTGAATTCCGGTTCTGCGAAGCCTGAGTTTGCCGCTGTAACCCAATTCGCTGCCCCCAGACCGGAGCCGCAAACCGCCGGGACCTGCCCGGTCGACGGCGAGCCACACGCACTGCGGACCGGTGTAGCCCAGGTCTCATGCCAACGGGGTGTAGCCCACGTCACCCCGGGTAGCCAACTCGACTACTACCAGGGAGGAAACGATGCCGAGGAGCAGGAGAAGCGGTCAGCCGCAGGCGGGGGAGCTACCGGGGACGCTGCGGCGCTCCTCGAAGGAGGCCCAGGAGGCGTTCACCAAGGCTCACGAGAGCGCCGTGGCGACCCACGGCGCGGGCGATGAGGCGTCGCGGGTGGCGTACGCGGAGCTCAAGAAGAACTTCGAGAAAAGGGGCGATCACTGGATCGCGAAGGACGACCAGGGGCCGTCCACGATGGCCGGGTAGCACCGCGGCGAGCAGGACTGGCGCCGCTGAGCTCATAATGCCCTGGGAGATCGCTGTCAGACGTCCGAGGCGCTGGCGGTCGGTGCTTATCGTGAGCGTGTGGATGAGCTGGCCGACTCGAGCGGCTTGATCAACGACCCGGACGGCCTGCGGCGGCGGCTGGCCGCCGACGGGTACCTGTTCTTCCGCGGCCTGCTGCCGGCCGTCCAGATCCGGTCGGCCGGCCAGGCGGTGCTGGCCGAGTTGCAGGCCGGCGGGTGGGTGGACGACCGGGGGATACCCTCGGTTCGTCCGCGCGCGGTCAATTCGATGGACGGGCTCGCTGATCCCGCGTTCCGCGCCGCCATGTTCGGCCCTTCGTTCAACCAGATCCCGTATCTGCCGGCGCTGCGGCAGGTCGTCCGGCGCGTGCTCGGGCCCAGCGCGTTCTCCTACCCGGCCAAGGTGCTGCGCGCCGTCTACCCGGAACGGCCGCAGGCCCGCCCGCGCGGCCGGTACATCCACTACGACTACGGGGTAGCCGGCGTCCAGGACATGCTGACC
>PMOU01000529.1:3319-16091 GCA_003161205.1 Actinomycetota bacterium
TCCGGCGACTTCCGCTGGCAGCGCCCGGATGGGCCGGCGCCGGCCGAGCTCATCGGTGGTCCCAGGGCCGCCGCCGCGGGCCCGGGCGGCCGGAGTCCCGATCCTCCGGAGATGTTCAGCAGGTTGTTCCGGCACGCGCGATGGTGGGAACCTGTTCCCGCCGGGCTCGCGCTGCGCCCCCGGGCCCAGCTGGCCACGGTCCCGCCGGGGCCGTCGCGGCTGATCGCCGTCGATCCCGGCTGGAAGCGCTGGCGGCCGCCGCCGGCGGCCGTGCACTGAGTTACCGACCACGCCGGGGGACATCATGCCAGTTGTGCCGATGACGCTCGAGCCCGAGCAGCAGCGTACGCTCGCGGCCACGATCTTCGATCATGTCTGGGACCTGCTGGAAAAGCCGGATCGCAGCACCGCCGACGACGACGAAATGCTGCATGGCGCGCACGCCAGCCGGTATCACTGGGGAGCGGCGGGGGAGCCGGTGTACTGGGCGCGCGGGGAGTGGCAGTGCTCCCGGGTCTACGCCGTCCTGGGCCGGTTCGAGCCCGCCTTGCACCACGCGCGCCGCTGTCTCGAGGTCGCCCTCCAGAACGATCTGGGACCGTTCGACGTCGGCGTCGCCCACGAGGCGATCGCGCGGTCCTACCGGATCGTCGGCGACGCGGCGAAGACGTCCGGGCACGTGGCCCTCGGCCAGGCCGAAGCGGCCAAGATCACCAACGCCGACGACCGCGCCATCCTCGAGGCTGACCTCGCCGGCCTGGCGTAAATCCCACCCGCTACCAGGAGGCCGCGAGCCCCGCCGTGCCGGTCAGCGTCGCGTAGGCCAGGCCGGCCGCGGCGGCGCCCAGCACCATGCCGCCGACCACCTGGGCGGTCGTGTGGTCCTTCAGCGACACCCGGGACCAGCCGAGCAGCACCACGACGCCGAACGCGGGCAGCACCAGCGGCCCGTAGCTCAGCGCGAGGATGGCCACCGAACCCGAGGCCACCGCGCAGTGGATGGAGATCTTCCACGCCGTGGTGATGGCCGCGAGCACCGCCACGCTGGCCAGCATGAAGGCGAGGTACCCGGTCACCATGACGGGCGCGCCGAGGACGATCAGCAGGGTCAGGCCCGCCGCGACCGACGCCGTGATGAACCCCAGCACGATCAGCCGGGGCCGCCGTGCGCCCACGTTCCTGTCGTCCCAGCGGCCACGGCGGATGCCATAGGACACGAACATCGTCGGCAGCACGGCCGCGAACAGCGCGGCCAGCAGACCCCAGCCGACGCCGGCCATGCCGTCGGCGTGCCCGCCGATCAGGGGCAGCGTGACGATGAGCCAGTTCTTGGGCTCGAGCAGGTAGCTAATCAGCTCGGCGGGTGACCTGTGCCTGGCGGCCGGGCCGGTCATGACGGGTACACGGGTCACTGGTCCAGACAACCACCTCGGCTCATCGCTGACAAGCAGCGCCGCTGACGGCGCGGCGAAAGCCTCAAGGGGAGCGATGGGGGCTACTATCGCAGCAAGCTTATGGCTGGGTTTGTACCCCCGCCGGCGGAGGAGACATGAGCAAGGGGACGTTTTTTCTGTTCTTGTGGCTGATCATCGGAGCGGCCGCGTCAGGCCAGCGCGGCTACTTCGGTAATGCGCATCTGGGCTGCACCCAGGGCGCGACGATCGCGCTGACGGTCGCCGCGGGTCCGCTCAACTACGTCGGAATCAACCCGAAGATCGCCTGCACGACCCCGAAGCCAAGCGGCGGCTGAGGGCCGGACAGCAGGTACCCCGCCCGTTCGGTAATGAAATTTTTTCAGGCCGAACGGGCCGTGGTTTCGGCGCGAGCAGCCTGATTCCCTGAAAGTCGGACAGAGCTAGTATCCGTGCCGTTAGGTTGACAGGCGTCGCGCGTGCTCGGTGCGTCAGTCAACGCGCATATTTACCACCAGCACGGGGAAAACCCTAGGGTATCTGAGCCCTTCGATCCTGTCGGCGCTGCGCGAAGCCGGTACGCATGGTCCAGATGTGGTGATCGATCGTTGGCCGGGCGCCGCTCGCGGCTCCCGCTGACCGGCATCGCAGGAGAGTGAGAGCAGTGCGGCAGGTACTCAAGGACGAGACTCCGCTGACCCGCCTGGTGGAGCTGCCCGGGCGCGGGGTGACCCGGGTATGGGAGTGCGCCGGTCCGCGTGGTGCCGGGACGCTCATGCTGATCCACGGGGTGACGTTCACGGCCGAGCTGAACTGGGGGGCGGTCTTCGCGCCGCTGGCCCGGCATTTCCGGGTCGTCGCCATCGACCTGCGTGGCCACGGTGACGGGATCAGGGCCGGCTCGCGGTTCCGGCTCGAGGATTGCGCTGACGATATAGCCGCGCTGGCGGAGGTTCTCGGTATCGGCCGGTTCGTCGCCGTGGGTTATTCCATGGGCGGCATCGTCGCTCAGCTGCTGTACCGGCGGCACGCCTCGCTTTTGTCCGGCCTGGTGCTGTGCGCCACCGCACGCAACGTCCTGGGGTCACCGGCGGAGAGGCTGGCCACCCTCGGGCTGCCGGGGGCGGCGGCGGCCGTGCGGTGGAATCCGCTGCTCCACTCGATGAGCGCCGAGGTTCTCGGTACCGCGCTGCTGGGTCCGGTGGACGACCCGGTGACGGCCAGGTGGGCCCGCGCCCAGCTCAGGCGCACCACCCTCGGCACCGCCATCTCGGCCATCCAGGCCGTCTGCGAGTTCTCCTCGCACAGCTGGATCAGCCAGGTCGATGTCCCCACCGCCGTGGTGGTCACTACCAGGGACCGGATCGTGCCCGCCAGCCGTCAGCTCAAGCTAGCGCGGGCGATCCCGGGTGCGTCGGTCCACGAGGTGGACGCCGATCACGCGGTGTGCCTGACCGCGCCGCAGGTGTTCCTCCCGGTGCTGCTGCAGGCATGCTGGTCCGTAACGCCGAGCCGGGCCAGGCCGCAGCGGCCCGCGCTCACCGGCACGGCAACCTGAACGCGGACGGAGAAGCCATGACACCCGCCACGCTCAACCCCCGGTTGCAGGAGATCGTGGACGACTTCAACGCCATGCCGGGCCGGGAACGGCTGGAGCTGCTGCTGGAGTTTTCCCAGGAGCTGCCGCCGTTGCCGGATCGCTACGCCGAGGATCGCAGCCTGCTCGAGCCCGTGCCGGAATGCCAGTCACCGATTTTCCTGGCTGTCGAGGTCGAACCGGACGCTACCGTCCGGCTCTTCTTCGAGGCTCCGCCCGAGGCGCCGACCACGCGCGGCTTCGCCAGCATCCTGCACGCGGGCCTGGACGGGCTGCCCGCCGACGAGGTCCTGGCTACGCCGGGTGAGTTCACCACCCAGCTCGGACTGCAGGACCTGGTCAGCCCGCTGCGGCTGCGCGGGATGGCCGCGCTGCTGGCCCGGATCAAACGCCAGATCCGGGACCAGCGCGGCTGACCGGCCGCCCGGCCGCAGGCCCGGCGTCAGGCCGACAGCACCTCAGCCGAGGCGGTCGGCCAGGTCCTGCTGCAGCTCCCAGAGACGGCGCGGCAGCTCGGGTCCGAAGGTGCGGAAGAACTCCGGGATCTGCGCGGCTTCGGCCTGCCAGGCCTGGGTGTCCACCGTGAGCAGCAGGTCAAGGTCGGCCTGGCTCAGGTCCAGGCCGTCGAGATCCAGCGACCCGGGGGCCGGCAGGTTGCCGATCGGGGTCGTCACGGCCTCGGCGTCGCCGGAGAGCCGCTGGATGATCCACTTCAGCACGCGCATGTTCTCGCCGAAGCCCGGCCACACGAACCGGCCGCCGGCGTCCTTGCGGAACCAGTTGNNCAGAACGGCAGCATCGCGAACGGATCGTGCCGCAGCTCGCCGACCGTGCCCTCGGCCGCGGCGGTCTTCTCCGAGGCGACGTTGGCCCCGAGGAACACGCCGTGGTCCCAGTCGAAGGACTCGATCACCAGCGGCACCGTGCTGGCGCGCCTGCCGCCGAACAAGATCGCCGAAATCGGCACGCCCGCCGGGTCGTCCCACTCCGGCGCGATGATCGGGCACTGGTCGGCGGGGGTGGTGAACCGGGCGTTGGGGTGAGCCGCGGGCTCGGCGGAGTCCGGGGTCCAGTCCCGGCCCTTCCAGTCGATCAGGTGCGCGGGCGGCTCGGGGGTCAGGCCCTCCCACCACACATCGCCGTCGTCGGTCAGGGCGACGTTGGTGAAGATGCTGTTGGCCGACATGGCCTCGACCGCATTGGCGTTGGTCTTGATGCCCGTACCGGGCGCGACACCGAAGAAGCCGGCCTCGGGGTTGATCGCGTACAGCCTGCCGTCCGGGCCGAACCGCATCCAGGCGATGTCATCGCCGACGGTCTCGACCTGCCAGCCGCTGATGGTGGGCGCCAGCATGGCCAGGTTGGTCTTGCCGCACGCGGACGGGAAAGCCGCCGCGACGTACCTCGGCTCGCCGTCCGGGGGAGTGATCTTGACGATGAGCATGTGCTCGGCCAGCCAGCCTTCGTCCCGCGCCATCACCGAGGCGATCCGCAGCGCGTAGCACTTCTTGCCGAGCAGCGCGTTCCCGCCGTAGCCGGAGCCGTAGGACCAGATCTCCCTGCTCTCGGGGAAGTGGGAGATGTACTTGACCGAATTGCACGGCCAGGCGACGTCCGGCTGTCCGGGCTCGAGGGGCGCGCCGACCGAGTGGACCGCGCGGACGAAGGAACCGGTCTGCTCGATCGCGCGCAACGCCGGGGTGCCCATCCGGGTCATGATCCGCATCGAGGTGACCACGTACGGCGAGTCGGTGATCTCCACGCCGAGCTGGGAGATGCTGCTGCCGATCGGGCCCATGCTGAACGGGATCACGTACATGGTGCGGCCGCGCATGCAGCCGTCGAAGATCTCCGCGAACGTCTCGCGCATCTCGCCGGGGGCGATCCAGTTGTTGGTCGGGCCCGCATCGTGCTCCCGCTCGGAGCAGATGAACGTGCGGTCCTCCACGCGCGCCACGTCGCCGGGGTCAGACGCGCAGTAGAAGCTGTTCGGCCGGAGCTTCGGGTTCAGCTGGATGAACGTACCGCTCTGCACGAGCTGGCTGGTCAGCCGGTCCCACTCCTCCTGCGAGCCGTCGCACCAGACCACGTCCTCCGGCTTGGTCAGCTGGGCGATATCGCGAACCCACTTGGCCAGCTCAGGGAAGCTCGTCTGTTTTTGATCGTCAATAACGTCCGCGCTGAACATTGCTATCTCTCCTGCATAGGACTGACCCGAAAGTGTGTCCTGTCCGACGGTGGTTAGGGCTATAAATGGTCTAGTCCATTATCGCCAGGCGGCAATGGGACGAGAACTAGGGCCGAAGGTCCCCGCACCTATGGGACCTGGGTCGTTACGTCCCGCGGCGATACGGTCTGTCACCAGCGACGATGCGGTTCCGGCCATTTACGCTCCACGAGATCATCCGTGATGTCGTCGATGACAAGCGTGCAGTCATCTACAGCCAGCGCCTGCTTTTATTCGCGCCCGCCACGATGAGGTATATGTACCCTTAGAATACCGATGACACGCCGGCGAAGTCCCGGGTCCCGGCTGTGATAAGGGACACCTTCTCGCGTCCGCCGCTAAATCCGGGTGTTTCCCGGGGCGCGGCGTGCTTCCCTCAACCGGGCCGGTCAGGCCGTACCCAGTCAGGCGTCGCGGCGGTGGAGCAGGTAGGCGGCGACCGCGAGCAGCAGCGCGGTCCAGATGCACAGCACCCCGAAACCCTGCCAGGGCGACAGCAGGTCACCGGACTGCTCGTGGGTGTGCGTGATCAGCGTCCCGGCCTGCTCCGGCAGGTAGGCGTTGATGTGGGCGCCCCAGTTCCCCGGCAGCAGGCCGGACAGGATGGGCAGGACGAAAACGACCCCGATCGCGGTGGCGATGGCGCCCGCCGTGTGCCGGATCATCGTGCCGATCGCCAGCGCGAACAGCCCGAGCACGGTCAGGTACAGGCCAGCCCCGAGGACCGCACGGGCCACGCCCGAGTCACCGAGCGACACCGGGACATGGGCGTGCAGGATGGCCGAGCCGACGAAGAACGAACAGAAGGCCACGATCTCCGTCACCACGATCAGGAGAACGGCGAACACCACCGCCTTGGCGGCCAGCATCGGCAGCCGGCGCGGGACGGCCAGCAGCGAGGCCCGGATGACCCCGGTCGAGTACTCGGTGGTCATGACCAGCACGCCCAGCACGGCGATGGCGAGCTGGCCCAGTCCGACTCCCGTCCCCAGGATGAAGCTGACCGGGTCCGAGATGACGCTGGCATCCCGTGAGGCGGCGTGCGGGCCGGTCCAGTGCGATGCGGTCAGCCAGGTGATCAGCGCGGTGAGGCCGATGCACACCACCACGAAAATGAGCAGTGTCCACACGGTCGACCGCACCGAGCGGATCTTCGTCCACTCGGCCCGCATCAGGTTGACGAACCCGGCGCGGCCTCCGGGGGCCGGTCCTGAGGCCCCGCGGGCTGAGGTAACCGCCGTGGTCGTCATCGGGCTGTCCCTTCTCCGGCGGGCACCGGATCCGCGCCGTGCGTGCCGAATTCCAGGCTGCCGGACGTCAGCTCCATGAACGCTTCCTCCAGCGAGGCCATCGGGGTGAGTTCGTGCAGGACGACTCCCGCCGCCGCCGCGATCTCGCCGATCCGGGACGCCGGCAGGCCGGTGACCGTAATCAGCCCGACGCCGTTCGTCGACGCGCCCGGTGCCGCCTTGCCGCCCGCCTTGGCGATCAGCTCGGCCAGCCGGTCCGCGTCCGGGGTGCGCACCCGGACCGACTGGTCGGTGCTGCGCGCGATCACGTCCTCGGTACTGGACTCGGTGATGAGCTTGCCCCGGCCGATGACGATCAGATGATCGGCGGTGACGGCCATCTCGTTCATCAGGTGGCTGGACACGAAGACGGTTCGGCCCTCGCTGGCCAGTTGCTTCATCAGGTTCCTGATCCACAGCACGCCCTCGGGATCGAGCCCGTTGACCGGTTCGTCAAGCAGCAGGACCTCCGGGTTGCCGAGCATGGCCGCGGCCACGCCCAGCCGCTGGCTCATGCCGAGCGAGAAGCCGCCGGCCCGCTTGCCCGCTACGTCCTGCAGGCCCACCAGGCCCAGCACCTCCTCGACCCGGCGGGCCGGCAGGCCCTGGGTCTGGGCCAGGAACAGCAGGTGATTGCGGGCGCTGCGGCCGGGGTGCACGGATTTGGCCTCCAGCAGCGCGCCGACCGTTCGCAGCGGATTCGCCAGCTCGCGGTAGGGCCGGCCGTTGATGAGCGCGGTCCCGCTCTGCGGCCGGTCAAGGCCCAGGATCAAGCGCATGGTGGTGGACTTGCCCGCGCCGTTAGGCCCGAGGAACCCGGTCACCCGGCCCGGCTCGACCGTGAAGGTCAGGTGATCGACCGCCGGCTTGCCGCCGTAAAACTTGGTCAGATCGCGCGCCTCAATCATCCAGCTGCTCCTTGCCACGAGCCTGCGTGCGCCGCCGCGCGGTCGTCACGCGACTGACGGATAGCCAGGACCACCAGGCCGCACCGTCCCCGTCGGCCACCGGAAAAACCAGCGGCGACCGCGTACCGTGATGCCTCGTCCCCGTGTGATCTTTGGCCGAGAGACCTCAAGCGTCGCCACCACGCTACCCCCGCCGCCGTGCGGACCGGTAGTCACGCTCCGGCGTTAGCCGTCAAGGCCCGATCAGCGGCAGGCCTTGTTCGGCGGGTGATGTTCGCGCGGGTGCGGGTGANNACGTTCGCGCAGGCCCGGGTGACATCCGTGCGGGTGCGGTGGTACCTATGTTGCGAGTAGCCACTCCAGCGTACCGTGATGCGTCTAGCCCGCTAAAGATCTTGGTTGATTGGGGTTCCGTGGCTGATTTGGTGTGCTATAGCGCCTATAAATAACCATTAGGCTCGAATCAACCACGATAAAAGTAGTTGAGGCGAACTGGTGAGCGAAAAGTGCGCCGGTGGGGCCGGTGGGACGTTGCTGGGTTTCCCGGTGGTCCACCTTCGCCGGAACTCAGTGGTCGCTGAAGGTATCCCGAGCTGAGCCATGATACGGGCGGGGTAAACGAGGCAGACGACCAGGAGGATCAGGGCGGGGATGATGATGGCGGCGGTGGCCTTGCGGCTCCATGTGCTCTTGAGCGGCTCGAGCCAGCCGGGGCGGCGCGCCTTGGACTCGGCCGTGACCTGGCGGCGCCGAGAGTAGTGCACGGCCCAGGAGCTGATGACCTTGGCGTGCTTTCTTGCCGCCTGGGGACGCACCCGCCTGCTTGGCGGATCACGACAGCAAGGCGCCCGCGTCGCCGGGGCGACGCGGGCGCGATGGTCAGGTCAGCGGGGACCGGGAGGCCAGGTTCAGGCCTTGACTTCAACCAGGCGGCCGGTTTCCACCTCGTAGATGAAGCCGCGGACAGAGTCCTTGTGCGGGATAAAGGGACTGGCCTTGATGCGCGCGATGGACTGGCGGACGTCGCCCTCGAGGTCGGGAAAGGCTTCCAGGGCGAACGACGGCCGGATGCCGGTGTCGGCCTCGATCTGGGCCTTGACGTCGTCGTCGTGGAAGGTGAGCATCCCGCAGTCGGTGTGGTGGATGAGAACGATCTCGTTGGTGCCGAGCAGTCGCTGGGAGATGGTGAGGGACCGGATGACGTCATCGGTTACGACACCGCCGGCGTTGCGGATGACGTGGGCGTCGCCCTCGGCGAGCCCGAGGATGGCGTACGGGCTGAGGCGGGCGTCCATGCAGGCGACCACCGCGGCGCGCGAAGCGGGTGGCAGCGGCAGGTCGGCCTTGTCGAAGGTGGCGGCGTACTGCTCGTTGTTGGCGACGAAGGTATCGGTGCTGCTCATGCTTCCTCCCCGGGACAAAACGGATCTGGTGTCGGCGAGTTCCTATCCAGCTAACGGTAGCCTAATCCATATTTGTCAGACCGGAATTAAAGGTTAGTGCTGAGCGTGGTGGGACGCAGGCCGATTCGGTCGCCAGCGGCAGCCTCAGCTGATGCCGAACCAGCCGCCGACGGTCAGGGTGAGCACCGCCGTGGCCATGATGGCGATCACGACGACGCAGACGGTGGCGATCACGCGGAAGATCAGCCCGTTAGCGGCGGCCCCGAGCAGGCTCCGGCGGTTGGCCAGCACCAGGACGTAGGTGAGCAGGATGGGGGTGATCACCCCGTTGAGGACCTGGGCCTGCAC
Source organism: Actinomycetota bacterium (assembly GCA_003161205.1). Next base: position 12,504 of record PMOU01000529.1, read on the forward strand.
GAGCAGGTGGATGAGGTTACCGGGGATCAGCGCGACGCCCGCCCCGATGACGACCTGCCCGGTGAACAGGCCAAGGAACAGCCTGGCTTCGCGGAAGCTCTTGCCCACCGACCGTTCGGCTCCGACGGCCTCGCTCAGTGCGTAGGCCGTCGACAAGGGCACGACCGCGGCGGCGAGCGAAGAGGCGCCGAGCAGGCCGAGGGCGAACAGCTGCGCGGCGAACCGCCCGGCGACCGGGCGCAGCGCCTGGGCGGCTTGGGCGGCGGTGGCGAGGGGCGCCCGGGTCTTGATGGCCGCGGCCGTGGCCACGATGATGAAGATGCTGATCAGGTCCGCGAAGATCGCGCCGCCGACGGCGTCCACCCGTTCTTTGCCGTAGTCGTCGGGGCCGATGCCTTTGTCGGCGATCGCGGCCGCGATGTAAAACTGCATGTAGGGCGTGATGGTCGTGCCGATCAAGGCGACGGCCAGCAGGAGGAATGCCTTGCTGTCGGTGAAGTGCGCCCAGATGAGCTGGCTGCCCGCCTGGGTCAGGTTGGGGCGGGCCAGGACGGCCGCGATGGGGTAGGCCAGGAACGCCAGGGACAAGACGAGGAAGACCCGCTCGGCGTAGCGGTAGGAGCCGTACACCACCAGCGCCCAGATCACCGCCGCCGCGACCGGGATCGATATGTACTTGCTGACGCCGACCAGCTCCAGCGCCGCCGCGATGCCGGCGAATTCCGACACCACCAGCCCGACATTGGCGACCAGGAAGGCCAGCAGCGCGAACGCCGTCACCCGCAGGGAGAACTGCTCGCGGATCAGTGCCCCGAGTCCTTCGCCGGTGTACGCGCCCAGCCGGGCGCACATCTCCTGCACCACGACCAGTGCCACCGTGATCAGCACCATCAGGAACAGGGTCTGGTAGCCGAACTGCGCCCCGGCCGAGGCGTAGGTGGCGATGCCGCCGGCGTCGTTGCCGGCATTTGCGGCGATCAGGCCAGGGCCGGCGAAGGCCACCGCCAGCAGGGCGCGCCGCCACCAGCGGCGGCGCCGTCGCGGCCCCGGCACGGACGGTGTTTCCCGCGCGCTGGCGGCCGCCTGCTCCGGGGTCGTCGGTGATGTCATCGCAGATCAGCGCGTTCGAGGGAACTGCCACCGGCGGTGGCCGCTGATCACCGCGTCCAGCACGTCATCGGCGAGGATCCGGCCCAGCGGCCGGTCGGACTCGTCCAGCACCACGACCGACAGGCGGCGGGCGTCGATCAGGCGGTCCGCGACCTCGCGGACGTCCGCCTCGGTGGTGACGGTGACCGGCCACGGCGGGCCGATCAGGTCCGCCAGCGGGGTATCGGGTTCGGCTAGCAGCAGCTCGATCAGCGAGATGTCATCGACCAGGTGCCCCTCGCCGTCCACCACGATGATCGCGTCCAGGTCGACTAGGTGCTCGGCCTGCCCGGCCAGGCGATGCCGCACCTCCGCGACCGTCTCCTCGGGGTGAGCGAGCACCAGGACGGTGGTCATCGCCCCGCCGGCGGAGTCGGCCGGGAACTCCAGGACGGACCGCAGCGCTGCGGCCTCCCGCGGCGGCAGCGCGGCCAGCAGCGCTGACCGGTCGTCCTCACTGAGGTCGCGCAGCGCGTCGGCGGCTTCATCGGGCTCCATCCGGGCGACCAGCCGGGCGGCCTTGGGAATATCGGTTTCCGCCAGCAGCTGGTGGAGCTCCTTCGGGTCCATCTCCTCAAGCGCGTCCGCGGCGGTGCCGGGCTCGACCAGGTCCAGCAGCTCGTGGCGTTCCCGGCGGCCGAGGTCTTCCAGCAGGTCGGCCAGTTCCGCGGGCCGCAGCGTATTCAGTTCGCCCCGATGACGGGCCAGCCGGGCCCCGCCCTGGCTCTCGTCAGGCCCGAAGGAATGCACCGATGCCCAGTCGACCACCGCTTCCGGGGTCGGACGGGTGCGCCAGCGTGCCGGGCCCAGCCTGCGCAGCAGCGACCCGAAGCCCACATCCACTCCGACCAGCCGCACGTCCTCGCCGACCGTGGCCAGGTACAGATCCGCCGCCCGCACCACCCGGGCCCCGTCGATGTCCACCAGCTGATGGTCGAGCACCGCGCTGGCCAGGGCGGTTTCTCCCTCTCGCGCCACGAAGTCACGCAGGCTCAGCCGTGCGGTCGCCAGGATCACCTCCCGCTGGCGCACCGAGGCGACCGCGGTCCCCGGCGCGAACGCGTGGCGCGCGCCGACCTTGACCACCACACCCGACAGCGGCGGATACGGCTCGTCGGTATCCCACCTGACGATGAGGTCCACGACCTTGCCGATGACCTCACCGCCGCCGTGCCTGACCGGGCGTCCCAGCAGCCCGGCCAGCGACACCAGGGATTCGCGGATTTCCCTGGCCATTTCCAGGCGCCGCGAGCGCCGCTCGAATCGGTGCCGCAGCGCGGCGGAGGGAGACTGAAATACCATGGCCAACCTTGCGCAGAAGGGAACAACGCCGCCGTCTCAGGCAGCGCGGCTCAGACGAGCCGAGGGACGGACACAGGACTAGCGGGATCGGACATCGCCGCCCCACCTCCTCGCGCTCACGCGCCTCAGCGCACTCCGTCACTCGTAGCCGTCGGGGCTGCGGCGGGCTTTCTCCGCGGCCTCAGTAGCGTCCCCGGCCCGAGGGCAGCCCACGGTTTCCCACCGTACAGCTACACCTGACCGGCCTGCTTCGCGCCACCAGCGTGGCCGTCGGCACGAGCTGATCTGGCGGCGGCTGCTGCGATATGACCGGCGGCTAAGGGGCTGCCTTGGCGAAGTGCTCCTGCCCCACACACGGGACATAGCGACGCCACCCCATCACACCGTCCCGGCGGCGCGCAACGAGGCAATCTCCGCCGCGGCGTATCCGAGCTCGGCCAGGATGTCGTCGGTGTGCTCGCCTACCCCCGGGATGGCACCCAGCGCGGGAACCGTACCGCCGATGCTGACCGGCGGGGGCAGCGCCCGCAGCGGTCCGGCGGGGGAGTCCGCCTCGGACCAGCGATGCTCAAGCTGCGGGTGCGCCAGCAGGTCGCCGACGGTGTTGAGCTTGCCGTTCGCGATCTGCGCGTCGTCGAGCCGGGCGAGCACCTGCTCCAGCGAGTACGGGCTGAGCGCTGCCTCGATCTCGCGGTGCAGTTCGGCCCGCGCCGCGACGCGGGCGTCGTTGGTCACGAAGCGCGGGTCGTCGGCGAGCTCGGGGCGTCCGAGCACCTGCTGGCAGAGCCGGCGCCACTCGCGGTCGTTCTGCACCGCCAGCTGCACCGAACCGCCCCCGCCGGTCCGGAACGCGCCGTAGGGCGCGATCGTCGCGTGGCTGGTGCCGGTCCGGGCCGGGGGAGTGCCGGTGTACATCGCGAAGTACATGGGCTGTGACATCCACTCGGTCAGCGCCTCGAACAGCGACACCTGCAGCGCGGCGCCGGCGCCGGTGCGCTCCCGCGCGTACAGCGCCGCCAGGACCGAACTGAACGCGTACATGCCCCCGGCGATATCGGCGATCGAGATACCTGCCTTCGCCGGGGCTTCCGGCGTGCCGGTGACTGACAGCACACCGGTCTCGCACTGGATCAGCAG
>PMOU01000022.1 GCA_003161205.1 Actinomycetota bacterium
GACGACCGCCGCACCGCTAGGCCCAATGCCACTTAGCCAAAGTTGATCAAGCTGCAAATGAGTGGGGGCGGAGGTTGACCAGCTTGATGGTGGCTGGGCCGTCGTGGCGGGTGCCGTGGTCGCCTGGTCTTTTCACCCGGTAGGAGTTATGCCGGGCTCGCTTGACCACCCGGGGGTAGGTCCGGTCGCGGCGCGGCGGGTTGAGGCTCTTCTTCGCGGTGATCTCGGCCATGACCCGGGCGGCAGCTCGGTGCCGCTGGTCAGGGGGAAAAAGCCGGGTCGGCGACCCGGCGGCGCAGGATCCGGACGGTGCGCTTGAACTTGACCCGGTCCGGGTCGATATCCGCCTCGGTGGCGGCCCGGCAGATCAGGGCACTGACCGCGTAGCGGGTCAGCAGGTAGCCGTAGATCTCCTGGCGGACCAGGTCCGGGGACTGCGAGCGCAGCACCCGCCCGGGCCCGCGCAGATACGTCTTGAGCTGCCGGTTCCCGGTTTCAAGGGGAAAGCCGGAGTGCCTGCATAAGTAACCAATACAGCGGGAATGCCCCTGTTATCGGTATTGACGGCTTGCTGGCGCTGGCTGCGGCCGTGCGCAGGCTGCGGGCGGACGGCGGCGGGCCCGGCGAGGACGGTGCCGAATGCGCGCAGGGACTGCCGTGCCCCCGTAGCCAGGGTCCGGCTGGGCCCGGTTCCGGGGTGGGAAGAGCTGCCGGAGGCGAGCCGGGCGGCGGCGGGATGCCTGGTCGCGGTACTGATGATGCGGATGATCCGGGCGGGGCGCGCCGGCCCGGGCGAGGACGGGCATGATGAACGCGCCGGCGAGGCTTCCGCGGGAACTGGCTGTGGGCAAGATCCAGGAATGGCACCGGGGCCGGCTCGCCGNNCGTTTACGTGCGCCAGTCCACGATGGCGCAGGTCATCGAGCACGGCGAGTCAACGCGGCTGCAGTACGGGCTGTCCGGCCGCGCCGCCGATCTCGGCTGGGAGCCGTCCCGGGTCCTGGTGATCGATGAGGACCTGGGCCACTCGGCGTCCGGTGCCGAGGTCCGGCCGGGGTTCCAGCGGCTGGTGTCGGAGGTCGGCCTGGACCACGTCGGCATCGTGCTGGGGATCGAGATGTCGCGGCTGGCCCGGTCCGGGCGGGAGTGGCATCAGCTGCTGGAGCTGTGCGCGCTGTCGGGGACGCTGCTGGGCGACATGGAGGCGGTCTATGACCCGAACACGCACAACGACCGGCTGCTGCTGGGGCTCAAGGGGACTATCAGCGAGGCAGAGCTCTACCTGATCCGGCAGCGGATGCTGGGGGGCCGCATCGCCAAGGCCCGCCGCGGGGAACTCGCGGTCCCGCTGCCGTCCGGGTTCGTCCGCCGCCCGTCCGGCGAGGTCGTCCTGGATCCCGACGAGCAGGTCCGCGCCGTGATCGCGCTGATCTTCAGCCTGTTCGATCAGATCGGCACCGTCGGCGGGGTACTGGCCTACCTCGCCGGCAACCAGATCCAGGTCGGGATCCGGCTGCGGGAAGGTCCTGACCAGGGCGAGCTGACCTGGCGGCGCCCGTCGCGGGCCATGGTGCAGAACATGCTCCGCAATCCGGCTTACGCTGGGACCTACGCATACGGGCGCAGTGCCGGCGACCCGCGCAGGCGGAAGCCGGAACGGCCCTTCAGCGGCAGGACACGGGTAGAGCGAGGGCAGTGGCTGGTCTTCCTGCCCGGGATCTACCCGTCCTACATCAGCGCGGAGCAGTACGAGCGGAACATGCGGCGGATGGACGCGAACCGGTCCCGGGCCCAGGGCATGGGCGCGGTGCGCGACGGCCCGGCCCTGCTGGCCGGGCTGGTCCGCTGCGGCCGCTGCGGGCGGAAGATGACCGTCCGCTACCAGCGCGGCCCCGGCGGCGTCCTCCAGCCGTCCTACACGTGCGGCATGGCCGCCGCGACCTGGGCCGAGGACCGCTGCCAGCAGCTGTCCGGCACGTGCGTCGACGAGTACGTGTCCGGGCTGGCTCTGGCGGCGATGGCCCCGGCCGCGCTGGAGATCTCCCTCGCCGCCGCGGAGCAGGAGGAGGAGCGGCGCGCCGGGGTCGACCGGATCTGGCGGCAGCGGCTGGAGCGGGCGGATTACGCCGCTGACCGCGCCCGCCGCCAGTACCAGCTCGCCGAGCCGGAGAACCGGCTGGTCGTCCGGCAGCTGGAGAAAGACTGGAACGAGGCCCTGGCCGAGCGGCAGCGCCTCGGCGAGGACCACGACCGCCACCTCGCCGCCCGGCCCCGGGCCCTGACCGCCGCCGAACGGGACGAGATCCGGGCCCTGGCAGCCGACCTGCCCGCCGTCTGGAACGCGGAGACCACGACGGACGCGGACCGCAAGCAGCTGCTGCGGCACCTGATCGAGGAAGTCACGATCACCGTGATCGGCGACAGCGAGCAGGTCGACGTCGAGGTCACCTGGGCCGGCGGCCACCGCACCACGGGCCGCGTCACCCGCCCGGTCGCGGCCCTGACCCAGCTGAGCTACCTCCCCCGGCTCCGCCAGCGTGCCGGGGAACTGCTTGCCGCCGGGAGCACGGCCGCGCAGATCGCCGGCGCGCTGAACGCCGAGGGCCTGCGGCCGCCCAAGCGGTCCGCCGTCTTCACCGTGAACTCGGTCCGCGAGCTGCTGTCCGCGCTCGGCCTGACACAGGCCGGCGCTCCCGCCCGCCGGCCTGAGCTCGCCGAGAATGAATGGTGGCTCCGCGATCTCGCCGGGCACCTGGGAATGTCCAAGATCACCCTAGACGCCTGGGTCCGCCGCGGCTGGGCCGACGGCTACCTCCACCCCGAGGCACGCCTCATCGTCGTCCGCGCAGACCCCGCCGAGACCGAACGGCTCCGCACCCTGCACGAAACTCCCCGCGGCCAGCACATGCGCCGCCCCTGGCAGCAGAATCAGGAAGCCAGCACCAGATCCGAAACGGAAGGAAGCACAGACGATGACGACCGGACGCGCTTATGACAGCAGTCCGGCTTTCCCCTCTCGTGTTCCCATCTTTGGTGATATGCCTGCGCCAGCACGCCCGCCGCGGCCTGCCGCGGATCGGTGATCGTGGTGATCAGGGCGATCAGCTCGCCCTTTCCGTCGCCCTCGCGGCCGGGCACCTCGTACTCGATCACCCGCACGGGCCGGGCCTTGTCCTCATCCAGGTCCTCACCGCGCCGCGCCGCCTGGACCAGCTGCTCCCGCGCCTTGCCCTTGATCTTCGGGCTGACCAGCACCGACCGGTACGACCCGTCGGGCAGCAGCTCCAGCACCGGCAGCCGCAGGTCAGCTTTGGCCCGCCACAGCAGCGCCGCCCCGGTGCCCGCCGCGGCGCACCAGTCCTGCCAGTTATAAAAGTTCCGGTCGGCGATCAGCAGCCAGTC
>PMOU01000160.1 GCA_003161205.1 Actinomycetota bacterium
CTAAGGCTGTTCGACCGCATCCGCCGGCTCGCTCGCGGCCGCAAGCAGGCGACCGAAGCCGAGGCGGGGGCTTCCGCTCAGGGACGACACCGCCGGGGGCAGCGGTATGAGCCCCCAGGTCCCCCCGCGTTCGGCGACCCGTCCCCGCGCAGGTCGTCGCCGGCGGGGGAATGGCCCGCCCCGGCCGGTCGGACGGCCACGTTGACGCAGCCTTCCCGGCCGGACGACGCGGCGCGCCCAGGGCCAGCGCGGCCAGGACCAGCATGGGCAGGACCCGGGCCATCAGGAACAGCCGGCCACCCTCCCGCGGGAGCGCCGTTCGCACCCGATGCCCCGGCGGCGCCGAGCCGGCCGATAAGGCCAGCCCCGGGATCCCGCCGGGCCGGATCGGCGGCGGAACGTGCCGGGTCGGCCCGGGCGCGAATCCGCGAGACGCCTCAGGACGCGGCCGCGATCGAATTCGGCGAGGTGGCGAGGCCGGCGCCGGCTGCCCCCGGCCCCGCCATCCACCGGCCGCATGGGCACCAGGTGGCCAGGTCTGCCCCGGCGCACGCGGCGGGTAACGGCCAGGGGCAGGCCGATGCGCGGGCGACGGAGCTCACCCGCGTCGCGGCGGGGGTGCCGCGGCAATCTGACCGCGGTGGCCGATCGTCCTTGCGGGCCGCCGGAGCGGCCTTGCGAACCCGGCTGCCCTTCACGACCCCGCATGCGCGCGAACACCCGCTCGCCGCGGACGGCCGCCGGAACTGCGGCTCGATCGAGCGCATCTTGTGGCGCCAGTGGGACACGGCCGCACCGCCGCCTCCTGAGGTNNCCGGAACTCGATGACATGACCGCGCTGCGGGGCGTCCCGCTGCCGGGCGGCCGGGCCACGTGGGACGCCTGCGCGGGCGCGTACGGCGAGCGCAAGATCGTGGTCGGCTCCCAGCCGTCCCCGACCCCGGACGTCATGTGCCACGAGGTCGGACACGCGCTCGATGATCTCGACAGCCCGCCAGGTAAATGGCAATCTGACTCTGCGGAGTTCCGCATGCTTTACGATCAGTGCCAGCCACATATCGCCAGCGATTTCCACCGCCAGCCCGGCGGCCTCGGGCGCAAGGAATTCTTCGCGGATGCTTTCGCCGCGATCGCGTCCCGGCAGCGGCCGGCGCTTGTGGACATGCTGGGCGGGGACACGCGCACCGCGCTTAGGGTCATGCTGTACTTCAACCGGCGCTATGGCATCTAGGGTGATCAGCGATGTTTGTCATACGACTGCCGAACGGGAACCTCAAGGTCCCGCAGACCGCTACGGGTCATGACGGGCACATCCTCGGCGACGTCTACGTGGAGATCGGGCCCCAGGACGCCGATTACTCCCGGCTGGCCGCCCACGCGCTGACCCAGGAAGAGGTCGAGCAGCGGCGTGACCGGTGGCGGCAGGAGGACGAGGCGCTGCGGCAGGAGTTCCTGGAGTTCGCGCGGCTGAACGGCGAATCCATGTGGCCCGATAGCGCTGACGGCGAAGAATCCTGACCCGGATAACGCCGCCGCGGGCCACACCGCCACCGGGCAGCCCCGATCGCGGACAGCGGACAGCGGGCAGGGGGCAGCCCGGCCGCCCTGGACAGGCAGCGGTAACTGCGCCCTGATCCAGGGCAGGCCGGTGGCGACCCCTGGGCCCGAAAAGCCCGGGATTGACATTCGAGAAGCCCCCCAAAGAGCCCCCCACAACCCCCTCAGAACCGGTTAGCCCGGTAACCCCCAAGCCCCGGAGAGACCGCAGGCGACCTCGTCCGGTTCGGCCGCATCAGGCCACCGGGTGGCTCTGCGGCGTTGGTTCGCTGTCCCCGCGCAAGAGCGCGCGTACTTCGGACTCACGGAACCTGCGGTGCCCGCCGGGGGTGCGAATACTCGTGATGCGCCCAGAAGCCGCCCACCGGGTGACGGTCTTCGGATCCACCCGGAACAGTGCGGCTACCTCTCCCGGCGTGAGTAGGCGCTCGTTATTGCCGTCCACGTCAGTCTCCTCCGACTGTCTCCCTTTAGCCTGTGGTTCAGATATCCCTCTAGTTTGGCGCTGAACGAGTACTTTCTACCTAGATTTCTGGAAATTGACCTTGGCGTTTCGCGGCCGATTTTGCGACAGCTAGTAGTTTTAGGTAACTCCTGGTGAGAGACGCGCGAGTTTGCCGCTGTTTCGCCCGGCTCTGGTGTCGCTGGACGGAACGTTCGCCGCGAACCAACCGAGAATAAAAATGCTCTGGGCAGCACGTCACGCAGCCGGAACGGCAAGGAGAGGGAATGACCGACGGCGAGCCGGCCCTGGTCAGCCTAGCTAGCCTCCGCGGGCCGGCCACGGGCGCGAGACCGCGGGACAGCTTCTATGCTGGGGTGGTCATGCGTACCACACTCGCTTACAGCTCCGCACGGATCCTGCTGCTCGTCGTCTCCATGATCCTGCTCTATCTGGTCGGCGCTCGCGGCCTGCTGCTGCTCGCGCTCGCGTTCGTGGTGAGCGGGATAGCCAGCTTCGTCTTGCTCTCCAAACAGCGGGACGTCATGTCGGGAGCCCTGATGGGGCGGCTGAAGAACGGCCGCCAACGGGGCCCGGGGCTCCGCGCCAGGCTCGAAGAAGGCGCCCGCGCCGAAGATGAGGAATAACGGGCTGAACCCGGCCTAGAGGCGCCGGACGGCAGGGCCGAGTCTGGGCACCGAGCCGGACGCCCTGGTCCCCGGGGTTCCGTTGGGCTCCGCGGGTTCGTCAGGCGCCTCGGCCAGCCACCCGCCGGCCGTCAGCAGCCTCAGGACGGCGTCGACGGCCTGCTGGCGTGTCATCGCGGAGGTGTCGAGCACCAGGTCCGCGTCGCGCGGTTCCTCGTAGGGATCCGACACCCCGGTAAAGCCCTTGATCAGCCCCGCCTGGGCCTTGGCGTAGAGGCCCTTGCGGTCCCGGGCGGCGCACACCTCGACCGGCGTGGAGACGTAAATGAGCAGGAAGTCGCCGACCTTGGTGACCAGCTCGCGGGCGGTCGCGCGGGCCTGCGCGTACGGCGCTATCGGGGCGCAGATGGCGATGCCGCCGTGCCGCGCGACCTCGGCGGCGACATAGCCGATGCGAGCGATGTTGAGGTCGCGATCGGCGCGGGAGAAGGTCAGCCCGGCCGAGAGCAGCTGCCGGACGTGATCGCCGTCGAGCAGGGAAACGGTCCGGTCTCCTCGCTCGATAAGCGCCTCCGCCAGCCCCCGGGCGATGGTGGACTTGCCCGAACCGGACAGACCGGTGAAGAAGATGGCCAGGCCGCGCTCGGCCCGGGGCGGCCGGGCGAGCCGCAGCTCGCGCGCCACGCTCGGCGGAGTGAACCAGGCGGGAATCCCGGCCCCGGAATCGAGGAGCGCGCCGACCTCGGAGTCGGTCAGCTCGCCCTGCTCGGCTCCCGGCTCAATCAGGGCGAGCGGCCGCCACACTTCCGAACGGGGGTCGTAGGCCCACTCGCCGGCATTGATGACCGGAATCGGCACTCCGGGCAGGGCCAGGGTGCCGTTTTTCGTGCCGCCCGGCGAACCCGCCGGGCCAGCCGGGCCGGGCGGGTCCGCCAGCAGGTGCGTGGCGCCGTAAGCCGCGGCGACGACCGCCACCGCGCGCAGGTCAGCGGTTTTCGGGTCCGGTTCCCCGTCGCGGGGGCCCAGCGGAACGGGGATGACGAGCGTGCCCGCGGGCAGGTGCGGCCTGGCCGCCAGGACCGCGCGGATCAGGGCCTCGGGGCGGGCCACCACGTCAGCGGGCCCGGTGATCAGGGGCAGCACGAGCAGGCGTGCGTTCAGCTGGCCGGCGAAATGGCGCAGCTGGCCGATGTGACGCTTGTTCAATGGGCGCCGGGTGGCATAGGCGAGCACGTTACCCCCGGCAGCCCCCGCGGCGCCCGGCGGCTCCGCCGGGCGGGGCAGCTCGTCGCGTACCTCCGCGGTCCGGCGCCTCAGCTGCCGGAAGGGCCCGTGCTCGGGCTCGCGCAGCGCCGTCACCGGACCGGCTACGCGCACCAGCTGAGCTCCAGCCTGATCGTGGGCCAGCCGTTCGGTGATGGACAGCACGGCCAGCGGCGAGCCCTCCTGATCTTGCAGCACCAGGTGATCCGCGTCGGGCGGGAGCACATCGGCGGGCACGTCAAGCGTGACCGTGACGGGCCAGGGGGTGCCGTCGGCGAGCGCGCCGCGCGCCTCGACCGCGGCCACGTCGGCGGTGTCCATGAAGCCGCGCAGCGGCGCGAACACCCCGGACGTGATCAGCTCGAGATCGCCCAGCTGGGCCTCGTCAAGCGTGCACGCTGGCCACGCCGATAGCTCCGCCGGCAGTCCAGGCGGTGATTGAGCAGTCAGCTGTGCCTCCGAACGTCAACTTCTGACACGGTATGCATCGGGTCCGGAGCGGGAAGGGGGACAAGCCCTCGGGCAGGACCCTACACGACTCGCGCGAAACGGTCCTGTGGCTTTCTTATCACGTATAGCACCTCGTCGCGCGAATCCGCCGGACGGGCGCGTGTCCCAGTGCCAGGGTTCCAGTGCCCGGGTTCCAG
>PMOU01000581.1 GCA_003161205.1 Actinomycetota bacterium
GGGCTGACCGTGATGATCGCCCTGGCCGGCCTGTTCCTCACCGGTATCGACGTGTTCTCCGGCGTCGCCGTCGGCACGATCGTGGTGGTCGGCGTGGCGGTACTCGGCTCGCTGACCTTCCTGCCCGGGATCTTGTCCATGCTCGGCAAGTGGACGGACCGCGGCCGGATACCGTTCCTGGGCAAGCGGCGCACCGCGGCCGGGGAGTCCAGGTTCTGGGGCCTGCTGGCCCGCGCGGTGGTGCGGCGCCCGCTGGCCTGGGGCGGCGTGGCCACGGGCGTGCTCCTGGTCCTGGCGATACCGGTGCTTTCCCTGCACCTGGAGGACCCGGGTATCCATGAGCTGCCGTCCAGCGTGCCCGTGGTGCGCAACCTGATCGACATCTCGGACGCCTTCCCCGGCGGCCCTGAGCCCGCCGAGGTGGTCGTGACCGGCTCCGATCTCGGCGGCAAGGGGGTCAGCGAGGCCGTCGCCGCGCTGCGCGCGCAGGTGGCGGCCAGCCACGGCGCGCTCCGCGAGCCCATCACCACCGCGATGTTCGGTAACGACCAGGTGCTGGTGGTGTCGGTGCCGCTGGCGGGCGGCGGGACCGACGCCACGTCCAACGCCGCGCTGGCCGCGCTGCGCGGGCAGGCCCTGCCGGCCACGCTGGGCAAGGTGCCGGGGATCAGCTACTCGGTGGCCGGGCTCACCGCCGGGAATCACGACTTCGATGCACAGTTGTCGAAAACCATTCCGTGGGTCTTCGCGTTCGTGCTGGGTCTGGCTTTCCTGCTGCTGATGACCACGTTCCGTTCGGTATATATTCCCGTGCTTTCGATCGGCCTCAACCTGCTCTCGGTCGGCGCCGCCTACGGCCTCATGGTCTTGATTTTCCAGGACGGCCACCTGGAGAAACTCCTCGGCTTCAGCGCCTACGGCGGGATCACGCCCTGGCTGCCGCTGTTCATGTTCGTGCTGCTGTTCGGGCTGAGCATGGACTACCACGTGTTCATCCTGAGCCGAATCAGGGAGCTGTGGCTGGGCGGCGCGCCGGCCGCGGACGCGGTGACCAGCGGCATTGCCCGCAGCGCGGGCGTGGTGACCAGCGCCGCGGCGATCATGGTGGCGGTATTCTCGATCTTCGCCACCCTGTCCATGATCGAGTTCAAGATATTCGGCGTATCCATGGCACTGGCGGTGCTCATCGACGCCACCATGATCCGCGGCGTGCTGCTGCCGGCCGGGCTGGCCCTGCTCGGCGACCGGGCCTGGTCCGGCCGAGCCCGGCCGCCGGCTTACGTGTTGACCGGGAAGCCGAGGTTGACGCCGCCGTGGCTCGGGTCGGGCCAGCGCGACGTGACGACCTTGCCGCGGGTGTAGAAGTGCACGCCTTCGGTGCCGTGCACGTGGGTGTCGCCGAACAGCGACGCCTTCCAGCCGCCGAAGGAGTAGTACGCCATCGGGACCGGGATCGGCACGTTCACCCCGACCATGCCGATCTCGGCCTCGGAGGTGAACCGGCGGGCCGCTCCCCCGTCGCTGGTGAAGATGGCCACGCCGTTGCCGTAGGGGCTGTCGTTGACCAGCTGGACGGCGGCGTCGTAGGTCGGGACGCGGAGCACGCTCAGCACCGGGCCGAAGATCTCGTCGGTGTAGCAGCTCATGGCCGGACCGACGTGGTCGAGCACGCTCGGGCCGAGCCAGAAGCCGGCCTGGTCGCCGCTGATGACCGGGTGGGCGCGGCCGTCGACCGCGAGGGTGGCGCCCTCGCGGACGCCGGAGTCCAGGTAGGAGGCGACCTTGTCCCGGTGCGGCCCGGTGACCAGCGGCCCCATCTCGGACCGTTCGTCCGAACCCGGACCGACCCGCAGGTTCGCGACCCGGTCCCTGATTTTGCCGACCAGTTCGTCGCCGATCGGGTCGACGGCGACCAGCGCGGAGACGGCCATGCAGCGCTCCCCGGCCGNNTGGTTCTTCGCGCCGCCCAGCGCCTGCACGCGCTTGCCCGCCTTGGTCCCGGTTTCGTAGACGTACCTGGCGATGGGCGTGGAGCCGACAAAGCTGACCGCTTTGACGTCTTCGTGGTTCAGGATCGCGTCGACCGCCACCTTGTCGCCGTGCACCACGTTGAACACGCCGTCCGGCAGCCCCGCCTCGGCCCACAGCGACGCGAGCAGCAGCGAAGCCGACGGGTCCTTCTCCGACGGTTTGAGCACGAAGGTGTTGCCGCACGCGATGGCGATCGGGAACATCCACATCGGCACCATGGCCGGGAAGTTGAACGGCGTGATGCCCGCGACGACGCCGACCGGCTGCCGGATTGAATAGGAGTCGACCCCGGTCGAGACGTTCTCGGAGAACCCGCCCTTGAGCAGGTGCGGGATGCCGCAGGCGAACTCGACGACTTCCAGCCCGCGGGCCACTTCGCCCGCCGCGTCCGAGGCGACCTTGCCGTGCTCCTCGGTGATCAGCGCGGCCAGCGCCTGGGCGTTCGCGCGGATGAGCTCGCGGAAGGCGAACAGCACGGTAGCGCGCCTGGCCAGCGATACGTGCCGCCACGTCGCGAACGCGTCCTTGGCCGCCTGGACCGCGAGGTCCACCTCGGCCGGCCCGGCGAAATCGACCTGGCCGCTGACCTGGCCGGTGGCCGGGTCGTACACGTCGCCGTGGCGGCCGGCCTCGCCGTCCCAGGGCTTGCCGCCGATCCAGTGGGTGAGGTGCTTGGCGCTCACTTGCCCGCCTCTTCGTTAACGGCGTTGTCGTTGACCGCGTGCAGGGCGTCGATCAAGATGCCGAGTCCTTCCTTGGCCTCGGCTTCGCTCAGCGTCAGCGGCGGCGCCATCCGCAGCGTGTGCCCGTACAGGCCGCCCTTGCCGATCAGCAGCCCGCGCTCCCTGGTCGCCTCGAGCACTTTCGCGGCCAGCGGCGGGCTCGGCTTCCTGGTGGCCGGGTCGACCAGGTCCACGGCGAACATCAGGCCCTTGCCGCGCACCTCGCCTGCGATGGCCGTGTCTTTCGCGGCGTCCCTGAGCCCGTCGATGATGATCCGGCCGGTGACGGCGGCGTTGCGCTGCAGGTCGTGGGAGAGCACGTAGTCCAGGGTGGCGTTGGCCGCGGCGGTCGCGATCGGGTTGCCGCCGAAGGTGGAGATGCCGTTGCCGCGGATCCCGTCCAGCAGGTCGCCGCGGGCCACCACACCGCCGATGGCGAAGCCGTTGCCGAGCCCCTTGGCGAACGTCATCGCGTCCGGGGTGACCCCGTGCGCGCTGATGCCCCAGAAGTGCTCGCCGGTGCGGCCCCAGCCGGTCTGCACCTCATCGGAGATCAGCAGGATGCCGTGCTCGTCCAGGACCTCCTTGTACGCCGCGAACAGGCCGTCCGGCGCCATCGTGAACCCGCCCACGCCCTGGACCGGCTCGGCCAGCAGGCACGCGACATCGGCAGGATGGATACCGCCGGCCAGCAGCGCGCGGAGATCCTCCACGCACGCCTTGATGTAATCGGCGTCGGACAGCCCGGCGTAGGCGGCCAGCTGCCGGTCCGCACCATGGAGATAATGAGTGCCGAACGGGCTGTGGCTCGACATCTTCCAACCCGCATTGCCCGTCACGGCGACGGTGCCGAACGACCGTCCGTGATAGCTGCCGCGCATGGCGAGCACCTCGTTGGCGTTCCGGGCGGTGAGCGCGGCCAGCAGCGCGACCTCGTTCGCCTCGGAGCCGGAGTTGGTGAAGAACACCTTGGCGTTGCCGATGCCGGACAGCTTCGCGATCTTCTCCGCGAGCTCGACCTGGTTCCGGATCAGGTACAGCGTCGAGGTGTGCACGACGCCGCTGGCGAGCTGCCGCTCGACCGCGTCGCGGACCTCGGGCACGTCGTAGCCGAGCATGTTGGTGAGGATGCCGGCGAAAAAGTCGAGGTAGCCGTGGCCCTGGGCGTCCGTCACCCGGCAGCCCTTGCCGCTGACGATCTCGATCGGCTCGTCGTAGTAGAGGCCGACCCAGTTGGGGATGACCGCGCGATGGCGGGCGAGAAGCTCAGACATACTCTCCAGTCTTCCTGGTTTAGCTGATGTTGGGAACCGACAATGTGTAAGGCTCTCAGGCGCTTGCTTTACTCTTTGTTTCATGCTTCCTAGCGTCGCTGACCTGCTCGGCCTGGACGTCGTGCGCCGGGGCAGCCCGCAGGTGGTGGCGGGCCGTGCCGGTCTGGGTGCGCGGGTCCGCTGGGTCCATGTGCTCGAGCTGGCGGACGTGGCCCACCTGCTGCAGGGCGGCGAGTTCGTGCTCACCACCGGGATCGCGCTGCCGGCCGAGCCGGAGCGGCTGGCGCGCTACGCCACCGAGCTAGCGCAGGCCGGGGTCAGCGCCCTGGCGGTGGAACTCGGGCGGCGGTACGTCGGGGCACTGCCTCCGGCGCTGGTCCGGGCGGCCGCCGACAGCGGGCTGACGCTGATCGTCTTCGAGCGCGAGGTCCCCTTCGTCGAGATCACCGAGGCGGTGCACGCCCGGATCATCGACGCTCAGCTGGGTGAACTGCGCGCGTCGGAGCGCCTGCACGAGGTGTTCACCGAGCTTTCCGTCGCGGGCGCGAC
>PMOU01000667.1 GCA_003161205.1 Actinomycetota bacterium
ACGCCATGAAACCCGGCTTTCATGCTTTTCCGAAATGCGCGTGAATGGCACTAAGTAACGCCAGATCATGCCTCGCATGATAAGCCGGACTTCCGTGCGGATGATGTGAGCCGCATGGAAAGTACGGGACTTTAGGTCGCCAAATCAGCCGCAACGCCCAAATCCACCGAGATCCCTTAGCTATCACCGCGTCGCCTGTGATCTGCCTGGTTCTGAGACCTCTGCGGTTCCTGAGGCTCCTGTGGTTCGGAGACCTCCGTGGCGCNNGGCCCGATGCGCAAACCCTTTCGTGGCATTAGGTCCTGGTGATGTCCTCCTTTCGTGCCGATGACTTCTGTGTAGAAAGGTTTCGGTAGACAGCCCGGCTTATCCCGCGATGCCACTAAACGGCACCTGGGTACCGCGCAGGTCACAAGAATGTGGCCCGCGCGTCTGGCGCCGGGAGGAGATTTCTGGCCGCCGACTGGGCATTAACTTTGCGTGACGCTNNTGGCACGGTGGAGGCTGGCACGGGCAACCCGGCTGCTCCAGCCGGGCCGGAACCGGAAGCGAGGCTAGGGCCGCCGGACCTGCACGTCCTGGCCGCCCAGGGCCGTCAGGACGCGATCGAGGCGCTGCTGCGGCAGCTCAGGCCGGTGATCGTCAGGTACGTCCGGGCCCGCCTGGCCCGGACGGGCAGCCAGGACGAGGATGACGTGACGCAGGAGGTCTGCCTGGCGCTGCTGGCCGCGCTGCCGTCCTACCGGGATATGGGCCGCCCGTTCGTGGCGTTCGTGTTCGCTATCGCCGCGCATAAGGTGGCGGACGCCGCCCGCGGCGCGGCCCGCTCGCCGCTTCCCGTGCCCGTCCTGCCTGACCTGCCCGACAGGTGCCTGGGACCGGAGGAGACCGTGGTCGCCGCGGTCGATGCCAGGCAGGCGAGGATATTGCTGGCCAGCCTGCCTGACGGGCAGCGCCGGCTGCTCCTCCTGCGGGTGGTCGGGGGGCTTTCCGCCGAAGACACCGGCTACGTCCTGGACATGTCGCCCGGCGCGGTCCGCGTCGCCCAGCACCGCGCGCTGCTCCGGCTGCGCGCGCTCGCCGCCGCCGAGCCGGCCACCTAACCCGAGGCCGGCCACCTAACCAGAGGTACCTAACCGGGGGAGAACTGGGTCCGGCCGTCTCAGGGCTCAATAGGATGAAGGCATTCCCGCTGCCACTTCCGGTGAAGGTGCCATGACTGATCAAGTACGCCCGGACCCGTCTTCCCCCGGAGGGACCCGTTCCCCCGAACCCCCCGAGGATAAGTTCGCGCCGGTCGGGCTGACCTTCGACGATGTCCTCCTGCTCCCCGCCCATTCCAGCGTGCTGCCGAGCGAGGCGGATACGACGACCCGGATCACCCGTCGTTACCAGCTCCGCGTCCCGCTCGTGTCGGCGTCCATGGACACCGTCACCGAGGCCAGGATGGCCATCGCCATGGCCCGCCAGGGCGGGGTGGGCGTGCTGCACCGCAACCTGTCGGTGGAGGAGCAGGCTCAGCAGGTCGATATGGTCAAGCGCTCCGAGGCCGGCATGATCACCCATCCGGTGACCTGCGGCCCGGATGCCACGATCGCCGACGTAGACGGGCTCTGCGGCCGTTTCCGGATCTCCGGCGTGCCAGTGACCAGCCCCGATGGCGTGCTGGTCGGCATCGTCACCAACCGGGACATCAGGTTCGAGACCGACCACGGCCGCCGGGTGGCCGAAGTGATGACCCCGATGCCCCTGGTCACCGCGCCGGTCGGGGTGGCGCCCGAGGAGGCGCTGCGGCTGCTGCGACAGCACAAGGTGGAGAAGCTGCCACTGGTCGATGACGCGGGCCGGCTGCGCGGGCTGATCACGGTGAAGGACTTCACCAAGAGCGAGAAGTTCCCCTTTGCGACCAAGGACCCGGCCGGGCGGCTCGTGGTCGGGGCCGCGATCGGGGTCGGCGAGGACGCCAAACGCCGCGCGCAGGCGCTCATCGAGACCGGGGTTGACTTCCTCGTCGTGGACACCGCGCACGGGCACGCGCAGGCCGTGCTGGACATGGTCGCGCAGATCAAGGCGAACTCCGACGTCGAGGTGATCGGCGGGAACGTTGCCACCCGGGCCGGCGCCCAGGCCCTGGTGGACGCGGGGGCCGACGGCATCAAGGTCGGCGTCGGACCCGGCTCCATCTGCACGACCCGGGTGGTGGCGGGCGTGGGTGTCCCGCAGGTGACGGCCATCTACGAGGCGGCCAAAGCGGCCAGGCCGGCCGGCATCCCGGTGATCGGCGACGGCGGCCTGCAGTACTCCGGTGACATCGCCAAGGCCATCGCCGCGGGCGCCGACACGGTGATGCTGGGCAGCCTGCTCGCCGGGTGCGAGGAAAGCCCCGGCGAGATGGTCTTCATCAACGGCAAGCAGTACAAGCTGTACCGGGGCATGGGCTCGCTCGGTGCGCTGCGGAACCGGGAGCGCGGCCGCTCTTTCTCCAAGGACCGGTACTTCCAGGACGACGTGCTGCGTGAGGACAAGCTCGTGCCCGAGGGCATCGAGGGGCAGGTGCCGTACCGCGGCCCGCTCGCCGCCGTGGCTGGGCAGCTGGTCGGCGGGCTCCGCGCGGCCATGGGCTACTGCGGCGCCCGGACCATCGCCGATCTGCAGGAAGCGCGGTTCATCCAGATCACCGCGGCCGGACTGACCGAGAGCCACCCGCACGACGTCAAGATGACCGTCGAGGCGCCGAACTACGGTGGCCGGGCCGACCGGGACGGCACTCGGCCGTGACCAGCGGAGAAACCGTCCAGACGGGGGAGCGCGCGTGAGCGACGTGGAGATCGGCCGGGGCAAGACCGGGCGCCGGGCGTATTCGCTCAGCGAGATCGGCATCGTGCCGGCCCGCCGGACGCGGGACCCGGAGGAAGTGTCGATCGCCTGGCAGATCGACGCCTACCGGTTCGCACTGCCGTTGACGGCGTGCCCGATGGACAGCGTGGTGTCACCCGCGACGGCCATCCAGATCGGCCGCCTGGGCGGGCTGGCCGTGCTCGACCTGGAAGGGCTGTGGACCCGGTACGAGGACCCTGAGCCGCTGCTGGCCGAGGTCACCGAACTCGACGAGCAGGCCGCGACCAGGCGGCTGCAGGCCATGTACGCCGAGCCGATCTCCGAGGACCTCATCGGGCGCCGGATCGAGGAGATCGCGCGCGCCGGAGTGACCACCGCGGCGAGCCTGTCGCCGCAGCGCACCGCGAGGTACGCCAAGGCGGTCGTGGACGCGGGCGTGGACATCTTCGTGATCCGCGGCACCACGGTCTCGGCCGAGCACGTGTCCGGCCGGGCGGAGCCGCTGAACCTGAAGCAGTTCATCTACGAGCTCGACGTCCCCGTGGTGGTGGGCGGCTGCGCCACCTACACCGCCGCGCTGCACCTGATGCGCACCGGCGCCGCCGGGGTGCTGGTCGGCTTCGGCGGCGGCTCCGGCCATACCACCGTGAAGGTGCTCGGCGTCGCGGTGCCGATGGCTACCGCGATCGCGGACGTGGCCGCGGCACGCCGTGATTACCTGGACGAGTCCGGCGGCCGTTATGTGCACGTGATCGCCGACGGGTCGATGACCAGCAGCGGCGACATCGCCAAGGCGCTGGCCATCGGCGCGGACGCGGTGATGGTGGGCTCGCCGCTGGCCCGGGCCGTCGAGGCCCCGGGCCGGGGCTACCACTGGGGCAGTGAAGCGAACCACACCGAGCTGCCCCGGGGCGCCCGGGTCCGGGTCGGCACGATCGGCACGCTCGAGCAGATCCTGCACGGCCCGTCGACCGTGCCTGACGGGTCGATGAACCTGATGGGCGCGCTGCGCCGGACGATGGCCACGGCCGGCTATTCCGACCTGAAGGAATTCCAGCGGGTCGAGGTCGTCGTCGCCGATTCCGGCCTGCCGGGCGGTCACCGCTAGACTCCTGCGCATGGCACCGTCCCAGCCAGCACCGTCCCCGCCAGCACCGGCCGACCCCAGACCCCGTGTGCTTTCCGGTATCCAGCCCACCGCCGACTCCTTTCACCTCGGCAACTACCTGGGTGCG
>PMOU01000017.1 GCA_003161205.1 Actinomycetota bacterium
AACCGACTGAGCTATAACCCCATACGACAACCGTCTGACCTGCGGAAACAGGAACGGCATTTATCCTACCGTACCGAGGCGCCGGGTTGCGCCGCGGTCTCGGTACCTCCCGTTACTCGGTCTCGCGGAGCGTCACTTCCACCCCGCCTACCAGCCTTGAGGTCAAATTGTAGACAACCGCGCCGATGGTCGACATCGCGGTGATAAGCACGATGTTGAGTGAGCCGAGCAGGGCCGTGTAACCCAGCACCCGCGAGGCGGAGAACCACTTCTCCGCGTTCACGCCGGCCGAGGTCTGGCTTGACGTGAGGCTCGACACGAGGTGCTGCAGTGAGTCGAACACGCCGAGCCCGGCCAGCGCGCCGTAGAGCACGCTCACGGCCACGAACAAGATGACAAACGCGACGAGGGACACCACGAAGCTGAACTTCATCACCGACCAGGGCTCTACCCGCGCCACGGTCAGATGCGCCTGCCGCTGACCTGAGCGCTTCGACGCTTTCTTCGGCGCGCCGACCAGTGCCGGCCCGGTCTTTCCGGCTCCCGCTCCTACACCGGTGAGCGGTGTCCGGGACGCCGTCGCGTCTTGCGCGGTGGTGCCCGTCCTGAGGAAGCTCCGGGCCGGAGACGGCGGCGAATCGGGCGGCGAATCGGGCATCTCCCAGGCGAACGCGGCCGCTGACACGGCCGGCGCCTCGGTCCGCGGCGGTGCCGCGCTGGACGAAAGGGCAGGCGACGGGGCATCGGCAGCAGGGCGCGCGAAACCATCGGGCGACCAGTCATCCGCCGACGGCGCGACCGGAGCCGATGACGGCCGGGCGATGCTGTCGGAGGGAAAGGCCGGTATGCCGTCAACAGCAGTGGCGTCCGCTCCGCCGCCGCGGGCGCGGTCCTGGGCGGAGTCTTCTGCCAGGTCTTCCGGGGCCGTCGCCGTGTCAAGGGCGGCTTCGCTGACCGGCGTGTCGCTCGCCGCTACCGGACCCGATGCCGTACGGTCAGGTACGTTGCCGTTAGCTGGCGCCGTTGTGACGGGGGCAGCCATGGGGGCAGCGACGGGGCCGGCCGAGCCGGCAGAGGCGGCCGGCATATGCGGCGCCCGTCTCGGCGCTGCCGCCCTGAGGTCTGAGGCCTGGATTTCCTGACCGCTTTCGTCGTCTAGGTCATCGCCGTCAACCCACGAGGTCACGATGGTAGGCGAGGCTCCGCCTGAGCCCTCGGGCCCGTTTGTGCGCCTGTCCAAGCCGTCCTCCCTCTGATCCTGACCCTCACGAGGTTATCTCCGGATAAGGCGCCCATATGACGACCTATGCGAAGAAGGCGGCTTTTCCGCCTAGACTTCGCCTTCTATGGGACGCTCCTGCCCCCGCCATCGTTGCCCTCGACCTGCTGAAGCCGGTGTACCCGCCGATCTTACGCAATCGACCGGCTTATTCCTCATTTCCTCCGGCTTCATGCTCAGGACCCTCGGCCTCGGCCTGGTCCGTCAGGTCGGCCGCGTCCAGCGAAATGCCCTCGTCGTCCTCGCCCGCTACTTCTGCGTCGTCCTCGGCTAGTGACTCTGCGTTACGAGCAAGTCCCACTACGCTATCTCCGGCGGCCAGGTTCATCAGCCGGACCCCCATGGTCTGCCGGCCGGACTGCTTGACTTCTCCGGCCCTGGTCCTGATCACGCCGCCCCCGGACGTGATGGCGAAGATCTCATCGTCGGCGTGCACCATCAGCGCGCCCACCAGCTCGCCGCGGGCTTCCACGATCTTCGCGGTGACGACCCCGCGGCCGCCGCGGCCCTGGACCGGATACGCGTCGGCCGGTGTGCGCTTGGCGTACCCGCCGCCGGTGGCCACGAGCACGTCCTCGCCTTCCCGGGCCACGTACATTCCGAGCAGCTCGTCGCCGTCGTTGAAGCGCATCCCGATGACGCCCGAGGTGGCGCGGCCCATCGGCCGCAGCGATTCATCCTCCGCGTGGAACCTGATGGCCTGGGCGCCCTTGCTGACCAGCAGCAGGTCATCATCCGCCGACACCAGGCTGGCCCCGATCACCTCGTCGTCTTCGCGCAGGTTGATCGCGATGATGCCGCCGGCCCGCGGTGAGTCGAAGTCGGTCAGCCGGGACTTCTTGACCAGCCCGGACTTAGTCGCCAGCACCAGGTACGGCGCTACCTGATAGTCGCGCAGCGCGAGCACCTCGGCGATCCGCTCGTCCGGCTGGAACGCGAGCAGGTTCGCCACGTGCTGGCCGCGGGCGTCGCGGCCGGCGTCGGGCAGCTCGTAGGCCTTGGCCCGGTAGACCCGGCCCTTGTTGGTGAAGAACAAGATCCAGTGATGGGTCGTGGTGACGAAGAAGTGATCCACGATGTCGTCGGTGCGCAGCTGGGCGCCGCGGACTCCCCGACCGCCCCGCCGCTGGGCGCGGTACAGGTCGGTCTTGGTGCGCTTGGCGTAGCCGCCGTAGGTGATCGTGACCGCGACGTCCTCTTCGGCGATCAGGTCCTCGTCGGCGACCTCACCGTCGTAGGCGATGATCTCGGTACGCCGCTCGTCCCCGAACTTGGTGACGATCTCGGCCAGCTCGGTCCCGACGATCTGCCGCTGCCGCTCCGGCGAGGCCAGGATGTCCTCGTAGTCGGCGATCTTGGCGGCGAGCTCGTCGTGCTCGTTGATGAGCTCCTGCCGCTCGAGGGCGGCCAGCTTGCGCAGCTGCATGTCCAAGATGGCGCGGGCCTGGATCTCGTCGATCTCCAGCAGCCCCATCAGGGACTGCTGGGCCTCCGATGCCGACGCGCTGGCCCGGATCAGCGCGATGACCTCGTCGATCCGGTCGATGGCCTTGAGCAGGGCGGAGACAATGTGCATCCGCTCCTGGGCCTTGCGCAACCGGTACCTGGTGCGCCGGACGATGACCTCGATCTGGTGCGTGACCCAGTACCTGATCATCTGGTCCAGCCGCAGGGTGCGCGGCACACCGTCGACCAGCGCCAGCATGTTGGCGCCGAACGTGTCCTGCAGCTGGGTGTGCTTGTACAGGTTGTTCAGGACGACCTTGGCGATGGCGTCCCGCTTCAGCACGATGACCAGGCGCTGGCCGGTGCGGCCGCTGCTCTCGTCCTGGATGTTGGCGATGCCGCCGACCCGGCCGTCCTTGACCAGCTCGGCGATCTTCTGCGCGAGGTTGTCCGGGTTAACCTGGTAGGGCAGCTCCTTGACGACCAGGCAGACCCGGCCCCGGGCGTCCTCCTCGACCTCGACCACGGCCCGCATGATGATCGAGCCGCGCCCGGTGGTGTAGGCATCCCTGATGCCGCGGCGGCCCACGATCAGGCCGCGGGTGGGGAAGTCCGGGCCCTTGACCCGCTCCATCAGGGCGTCCAGGAGCTCCTCGTCGGAGGCGTCGAAGTGGTCCAGGTACCAGGCGACCCCGGCCGCGACCTCGCGCAGGTTGTGCGGCGGGATCTTGGTGGCCATGCCGACCGCGATGCCCTCGGAGCCGTTGATGAGCAGGTTCGGGAACCGGCTCGGCAGCACCACGGGCTCGGACGAGCGGCCGTCGTAGTTCTCCCGGAAGTCGACGGTGTCCTCGTTGATGTCCCGCAGCATCTCCATCGCGAGCGGGTGCAGGCGGCACTCGGTGTACCGCATGGCCGCGGGCGGGTCATTGCCCGGCGAGCCGAAGTTGCCCTGGCTGTCGATCAGCGGCATCCGCATCGACCAGGGCTGGGCCATCCGGACCAGCGCGTCGTAGATCGCGCTGTCGCCGTGCGGGTGGTAGTTCCCCATCACCTCGCCGACGACCCGGGAGCACTTGAAGTAGCCCCGGTCGGGCCGGAACCCGCCGTCGTACATGGCGTACAGGATCCGGGTGTGCACTGGCTTGAGCCCGTCCCGCACGTC
>PMOU01000157.1:0-7647 GCA_003161205.1 Actinomycetota bacterium
TGGCCGACGCCGGGCAGGTAGCCAGGCACGTCCACGAGCACCACCAGCGGCACGCCGAACGCGTCGCACATCCGGACGAAGCGCGCCGCCTTCTCCGCGGCCGCGGAGTCCAGGCAGCCGCCGAGCCGCATCGGGTTGCTGGCGACCACGCCGACCGTGCGGCCGGCCAGGCGGCCGAGGATGGTCACGATGTTCGGTGCCCACCGCGGGTGCAGTTCGACGCCCGGCGTGTCGAGCAGCCTGGCGGTCAGCAGGTGCACGTCGTAGGCGCGGCGCGCGGATTCCGGCAGCACCCCGGACAGGTCGCGCTCCTCCGCGTCCTCGGCGATCTTGCCCTGGTCGCTGAGCATCGCCGCGAGCTGACGAGCCCGGTCCAGGGCGTCGGCGTCGGTTTCGGTCACGACGTGCACGACGCCGGAGCGGCGGCTGTGCGGTTCGGGGCCGCCGAGCCGTTCCATGTCCACGTCCTCGCCGGTCACCGACCGCACCACGTCCGGGCCGGTGACGAAGATCCGTCCCTGGCCCGACAGGATCACGATGTCGGTCAGNNGCCGGTCCGTAGGCGGCGCCCCCCGCGGCCGGGCCGAGCACCACGGAGATCTGCGGCACCCGTCCGGATGCGGCGGTCATCGCCGCGAACACCAATCCCACCGCGTGCAGGCTCGCCACGCCCTCCGCCAGCCGGGCGCCGCCGGAATGCCACAGCCCCACGATCGGGACGCCACGCGAGACGGCCTCCGCGTACGCCCCGACGATCGCGGCGCAGCCCGCGGTGCCCATCGCGCCGCCCTGCACGCGGGGGTCCGAGGCGAAGGCCACCGCCCCGGCGCCCTGGATCAACCCGATGCCCGCGACGACCCCGCTGCGCTCCTCGCCGTCAGCGGGCAGGAGTTCCAGCGTGCCCGGATCGAACAGGGCCGCCAGCCGCGTCTGCGGGTCGCGTGGCAGCATGACGAGCCGTTCCTGCGACGGGATGGTCGCGACGGCTGGGCGTGGATCCAGTGTGGTCATCTGATGTCTCCTAAGCCGGTGCGCCCGGACGAAGAACGAGGAACGGTGGACACGGACGCCGGTCAGGCAGGTTCGCCACCCGGTCAGCGTCCGCCTAGGCCGCGGTGAAAACCAGCGAAACGTTGTGGCCGCCGAAGCCGAACGCGTTGTTCAGCACCGCCATCGGCTCCGAGCCGCGCTTGGCGAGCGGCCTCGGCTCGGTGGCGACCTCCACGGGTACGTCCTCGTCCTGGTCATCGAGGTTGATGGTGGGCGGGGCCACGTGCTCTCGCAGCGCGAGGATGGCGGCCACCGACTCGATGGCGCCCGCGCCGCCGAGCAGGTGCCCGGTCATCGACTTGGTGGACGTGACGATGACGCCGTCCGCGGCTGAGCCAAGCGCCTTGACCAGGGCCTGCGCCTCGAGCGCGTCGCCCTCCGGAGTCGAGGTGGCGTGGGCGTTCACGTGCACGATCTGGCTCGGGTCGACTCGCGCGTCGGCCAGGGCCCGGCTGATCGCGGCGGTCACGCCGGCGCCGTCAGGGGCCGGGTGCGCGATGTGGTAGGCGTCCGATGAGTAGCCCGCCCCGGCCGCGATGGCGTAGACCACGGCGCCGCGCTGCCGCGCGTGCGACAGCGACTCGAGCACCAGCATGCCGGCGCCCTCGCCGAGCACGAAACCGTCCCTGGCCTTGTCGAACGGTCGCGATGCCCGCTCCGGGTCATCGTTGCGCGTGGACATCGCGCGCATGACCGCGAACGCGCCGATGTTCAGCGGCATGATCGCCGCCTCAGTGCCGCCGGCCAGCACTACGTCGGCCCGGCCGGAGCGAATCATGTCGATGCCATAGCCGATCGCCTCCGCACCGGACGCGCACGCGCTCACCAGCGCGTGCGCACCCGCCCGCGCACCGATCTCCATGCTGATCCAGCCGGCCGAGCCGTTCGGCATCAGCATCGGCACCGTGTACGGCGAGATGCGCTGCCAGCCCTTCTCCTTGAGAATGTCGTAGGCGGCCAGCGTCGAGCCGATGCCGCCGATGCCGCTGGTGACCGCCACCCCGAGCCGCTCGGGATCCAGCTCAGGAGCCCCGGCGTGGGCCCAGGCCTCGCGCGCGGCGACCAGCGCCAGCTGCTCGCAGCGGTCCATCCGGCGCGCCTGCACGCGGCCCACGATCGCCACCGGGTCGACGGCAGCCTGCGCGGCGATGCGCACCGGCAGCTCCTGTGCCCACGGCTCGGTCAGCGGCCGTACGCCACTTTGCCCGGCCAGCATCGCCGCCCAGGTCGACGCGACGTCCCCGCCCAGCGGGGTAGTCGCGCCGAGCCCGGTGACGACGACGGTTTCTCGCTCTGCTGTCACGCTGTACCTCCGGCGTTCTTGCCGACAAACGCCACCACGTCCTGAACGGTCGTGAGGTCCTTCAGCTGGTCGTCGGGGATCTCCACGCCGAACTTGTCCTGCGCGGCGACGGCGATCTCGACCATCGACAGCGAGTCGATGTCAAGGTCGTCGACGAAGCTCTTGTTCGGCGTTACGTCGGCCGCGGGTACACCGGCGATCTCCTCGACGATTTCCCCAAGCCCTTCGAGAATCTCCAGGTCGGTCATGGCTATTGCTCCTTGTCGTTAAGCGTCCGTAAGGTCGGTGGGTCTGGCCCTGCGGCCGGCGGGAGCCGACTCCGCGGGGGCGCGGCTAGGGTACCGTGATCACCTGCGCCGCGTAACATAGCCCCGCGCCGAATCCGAGCAGGAGCGCCGGGGAGCCCGGTTTCAGGTCCCCGCGCTCAGCCATCCGCGACAGCGCCAGCGGAATCGAAGCCGATGACGTATTGCCTGCGTGCACGATGTCGTCCGCCAGGCGCTCCCGCGGGACGCCGAGCTTGCGCGCGATGGACTCGATGATCCGCAGGTTCGCCTGATGCGGAACGAAGGCCGCCAGCTCGCTCACCGCGACGCCGGCCCGCTCGCAGGCTTGCGCCGCGATGGGGTGCATGTTGGTGGTGGCCCACCGGAACACCGCCTGGCCCTCCTGGTGCAGCGACGAGGTGCGATCCGCGATCGTGATGTTCTGGGACAGGTTTCCCGCGCTGCCCCACACCACCGGACCGATACCAGGCGGCTCGCCGTCCCCGACCGGGCCGACCACCGCGGCTCCGGCGCCATCGGCGAAGATGATGCAGGTAGAGCGATCGGTGAAGTCGATCCACGCGGTCATCTTCTCGGCCCCGATCACCAGCACGTGCCGGGCCGTGCCGGCCCGGATCGAGTCAGAGGCGTTGGCGAGCGCGTAGCAGAAGCCGGCGCACGCCGCGTTGAGGTCATAGGCGCCCGGTGCGATGATGCCCAGGCGGTAGGCGACCACCGCGGACGCGTTGGGTATCGACGCCTCGGTGCTGCAGGTGGCCACGATAACCAGATCGATGTCGGCGGGGGACAGGCCGCTGGCGGCCAGCGCCTTGCCGCCGGCGACCACCGCCATGTCCACCACGCTCTCGTCGGGTCCGGCCATCCGGCGGCTGACGATGCCGACCCTGCTGCGGATCCACTCATCGCTGGTGTCGACCGTGGCCGCGAGGTCATCGTTGGTGACCACGTTGCCCGGCTGGTAATCGCCGAAGGACAAGATGCGCGCGCCCGTGGCGGGCGCGAACGGACCAGCGGACTTCAGGGACGGCAACGGCGAGGGAGATGTCATGCGCCTTCCTTTCCACCCTGGGGCTGGACGCGGACCAGTGGCTGGCCTTCGCTCACCGGATCCCCGTCTTCGACGAGCCATTCGATGATCTCGGCTGGCCAGGGTGCCGTAACCGTGCGATCGCCGGCGCGGGCCACGACGGTGCCGAGGTCCGCGGTATGACCGACCCGGGCGCCCGCCTCCGTCGCGTCCGCGTTTCCCAGCACCGAACGGAACCGGCCCGACGTCGGCGAGACCAGCAGCCGCCACTCCGGGGTATGGCCATGACCACGGTTGGACACCGAGTCGGCTAGGTGTTCCTCGATCAGGTCGCGCGCGGCGTCGAGCTGATCCGGGGTCTTGATCGCCAGCTGGACCACGCCGGGAAGCGCTCGCTTAGCCAGGCCCGTCAGCGTCCCGGCGGGCGGCAGTTCGATGATGGCGGTCACGCCGAGATCGACCATGGTGCGCATGCACAGATCCCAGCGCACTGGTGCGGCGACCTGAGCGACGATGCGCTCCAGCCACTCCTTGCCCGTGGTGACCGCCGCCCCGTCGGCGTCGGACAGCAGCGTGATGGTCGGATCCTCGACCGTGACCCCGGCGGCCGCGTCGCGCAGGGCCGCGACGGCCGGCGCCATGTACCGGGTGTGGAAGGCCCCCGCGACCTGCAGCGGACGCAGCCGCGCGCCGGCCGGCGGATCGGCCGCGAAAGCCTCCAGGTCCGACATCCTCCCGGCCGCCACGATCTGCCCCTTGGCGTTGATGTTGGCGGGAGTCAGGGCGTTCCTGGCGATGGCCGCGAGAACCTCGTCCTGGTCGCCGCCCAGCACGGCCGTCATCCCCGTCGGCTCGGCCGCTGATGCCGCTGCCATCGCCGCCGCGCGCACCGTCACCAGGCGGATGGCGTCGTCCGCGCTGACTACCCCCGCGATAACCCCGGCCGCGAGTTCCCCGACGCTGTGCCCCGCCGCCAGGTCGGCGGACAGATCGCTGGCATCGCCGCCCGCCAGGGCCCCGGCGACCGCCAGGGCGGCCGCCACGAGCAGTGGCTGCGCAACTGCCGTGTCCCTGATCTCATCGGCGCTCGCGGTCGTGCCGTACGCGATGAGATCACAGCCCGCCAGCTCAGAGGCGGTACCAAGGCGTTCGGCGACACCGGGCACTTCCAGCCACGGCGCGAGGAAGCCTGGCGTCTGCGCGCCCTGCCCGGGCGAGGTGATGATCAGCATCCTCTTACCCTGCCCTGTAGAAGTCCGCTACCTGAATGCCGAAGGGTACGAAGTTATCCGTCGCCCAGTTGTACCTTATCTACAAATAGCGTTTACCCAGATGTCACCACCGCGTCACTCTGCTGGCTGCTGGCTGCTGGCTGCTCGCCTCCGGCTCGGGCGTCAGTCCAGGTGGTGCTGGGCCACTTCGGCTCGCCTGGCGGCCAGGCGGCCCACGGCGATGGCGACCCACAGGGTGAAGCCGTCCCGGCCGACCGACGGCGTGTAGTCGGTGAGCTCGGCGACGCGCCGCAGCCGGTAGCGGACGGTGTTCGGGTGGACGAATAGCAGCCGGGCGGTCGCCTCCAGGGAAGAGCCCTGCTCCAGGTAGGTCGTCAGGGTGTCGAGCAGCGCGGGTCCGCCGCCGAGCAGCGGCTCGTAGACGTCACTGATCAGGGCGGTCCGGGCGTCGTCGTCGCCGTCCAGGGCGCGCTCGGGCAGCAGGTCGTCCGCACCGGTGGGCCGGGGCGCGTCCGGCCAGGCGGGAGCGGCGTGCAGTGCCGCCAGGGCCGCGCGGGCGGAGACCGAAGCGGCGCGCAGGTCCCGCACCAGCGGGCCCGCGATGACGGGTCCCGGCCCGAACCGGCCGGCGAACCGCTCGGCCGCGCCGATCGGGTCCTCGGTGCCGCCGAGAACCAGGATCAGCCGGTTTCCCTGCACGCCGGCCAGCAGGTCCAGCCGGGCCCGCCTGGCCTGCGCCCTGAGGTCTTCGATAAGCGGCTCAGGCCCGACGTCGCCGCCTTTGCCGTTGCCCGCCTGGGCCGCCGAGCCATCGTCGTCGGCGAGGGTGCCGACGACGACCACGACCGGAGAGGACGACCAGTTCAGCGCCGAAGCCCACGAATGCATCGACTCCTCGGTTTCCCCGCGGACCAGGGAATCCACCACGAGGGCTTCCAGCCGGGCGTCCCAGGCGCCGCGCGCCTCCGCCGTCCGCGCGTACACCTGCGCCGCGCTGAAGGCGATTTCCCTGGCGTAGGTCAGCACCGCCTCGCGCAGTTCCGCCTCGCCGCCGGGCACGGCCAGCTCGTCGACCTGGGCTTCGACCGCGTCGATGATGACCCGCACCATCTCGACCGCATGCTGCAGGCTGACCGCGCGGGCCAGCTCGCGCGGGGCCGTGCCGAACACCTCGGTCACCGCCGGCCGATTACGCTCCGGGTGCCTGATCCAGTCCAGGAAGGCGGCGATGCCCGCCTGCGCGACCAGGCCCAGCCACGACCGGTGCTCGGCGGACATCTTGCGGTACCAGGGCAGCCGCTCGTCCATGGCCGCGATGGCAGCGGTGCCGAGCGCTCCGGTGGCACGCTCCATCCGCCGCACGGTCTCCGCGTGAACCCGCGGCCTGGACCCTCTAACCTCCTCCTTCGCCGTCATCTCTCTACCCTGCCACGTTCCGCCCCAGCCGCGTACCGCCAGTAAGCGACGAACCCGGACACCGGCAAGTCCGGCACGCAGCGAGCCCCGACGCGGCCAGCCCAGCACCCAGCGAGCCCGGCAAGCGCCGCCAGAACGGCGCCGTCCTTCGCTAAGGGCACGCCGTCCTTCCGCTAGACGCACAACTGTGCGACTACCGGTCAAAGCGCTAGGTGAGCGTTCGAACATATGCGACATAAGCCGCAAATCACAAGGAGGACTCTCGCTTATCGTGGTTGATTCAGGCTTGATGGCTGATTTGGGGTGCTGGAGCGCACTCAGGCAACCATCAAGCCCAAATCAACCACCAAAACTTGCCTGCGCGCGCTGGTCGTGTTGTGCCTGGGACAGACGCGACCCTGGGGATGCACGTGACCGGCGGGAAGCAGACCGCCCGGAAAACCAGGGACGCCGCTACGACAGGGCCTCGCTGACGGGGAGGTCGAGGCGGTACCTGGTGATCGCCTGGGCCGGGAGGGCTGGGTCAATGGCACCGGCACGAGCTAGCTCCCAGAGCACCGCGACCGTGATCGACTCGGCGTCGACGTGGAAGAACCGCCGGGCGGCCGGGCGCGTGTCGGAGAACCCGAACCCGTCGGTGCCGAGCGAGGTGAACGTGCCAGGCACCCAGCGGGCGATCTGGTCCGGCACCGCCTTGATCCAGTCGGACACCGCGACCACGGGGCCGGCCGCGTCGATCAGCGCCGAGGTCACATACGGCTCCCGCGACGGCTCGCCGGGGTGCAGCATGTTCCACGACTCGCAGGCCAGCGCGTCCCGGCGCAGCTCGGTCCAGGACGTGGCCGACCACACGCCGGCGGACACGCCCCAGTCCGTGGCCAGCATGTCCTGGGCCGTCAGAGCCGACCGCAGCGCTATCCCGGAGGCCAGGATCTGGGCCCGCGGGGCAGCCGCCACGGACCGTTCGGAATCATCCGGGCTTTCGGCCAGTCCGGCGGAGTCCGGAGCCACGGCCGGCACGGCCGGCACGGGCGCTACGTCCGCGCCGGGCGCGTACAGGTACAGGCCGCGCAGGATGCCCTCTTCCAGGGCCGCGGCACCGCCAGGGAAGCTGGCGGGCTCGGCGGGCTGCGGGTAGGGCTCGTTGTAGAGGGTGAGGTAGTAGAAGATGTTCTCGCCGTCCGGGTGCTCCGGCGTCGCCTCGTACATCCGGCGCAGCGCGTCCCGCACCACGTAG
This sequence comes from Actinomycetota bacterium, assembly GCA_003161205.1. The sequence goes on from PMOU01000157.1 coordinate 7,553, forward strand.
GCCAGCTCGAACGCCCACCCGCAGTCGTAGGACACGCACGCCTCGCTGACCGAGGCCAGCAGCAGGGAGTGCCCGTCGTTGTGCTGCAGGCCCTC
>PMOU01000157.1:7777-8676 GCA_003161205.1 Actinomycetota bacterium
GCCGTCGGGAACAGCGAGTCCATTCCGAACGTCCTGGCCTCGTCGGGGATGACCGGGGTGAACCGCTCGCCGATGGCCGGGTCCTTCATCAGCTCCTTGAGCAGCCGGACGAAGGCCATCGTGGTGGCGACCGCCTGCTTGCCCGAGCCCTTGCGCAGCTCGTCGTACACCGAATCGGGGGGCAAGGTCAGCGGCTTGGCCCGGACGACCCGGCGGGGGAGCACCCCGCCCAGGGCGGCCCGCCGCTCGCGCATGTACCGGATCTCGTCGGAGTCCTCACCCGGGTGGTAGTACGGCGGCAGCTCCGCCTCCAGGGCCGAATCCGGGATCGGCAGGTAGAGCCGGTCCCGGAACTCCTTCAGCTCGGCCACGGTGAGCTTCTTCATCTGGTGCGTGGCGTTGCGCGCCTCGAAGTCCTTGCCCAGCGTCCAGCCCTTGATCGTGTGGGCCAGGATGACCGTGGGCTGGCCGGTGTGCTCGCGGGCGGCCTTGAACGCCGCGTACACCTTCCGGTAGTCGTGGCCGCCGCGCGAGAGCCCCCTCAGCTCGTCGTCGGACAGGTGCTCCACCATCGCGCGCAGCCGGGGATCGCCGCCGAAGAAGTTCTCCCTGATGTAGGCGCCCTGCTCGACGCTGTAGGTCTGGAACTGGCCGTCCGGCGTGGTGTTCATCTTGTTGACCAGCACGCCGTCGGTGTCCCTGGCGAGCAGCGGATCCCAGTCGCGGCCCCAGATGACCTTGATGACGTTCCAGCCGGCGCCGCGGAAGTACGCCTCGAGTTCCTGGATGATCTTGCCGTTGCCGCGTACCGGTCCGTCCAGGCGCTGCAGGTTGCAGTTGATGACGAAGGTGAGGTTGTCCAGCTCCTCGCGGGCCGCCAGGCCGATCGCGCCGAGCGC
>PMOU01000593.1 GCA_003161205.1 Actinomycetota bacterium
AGGGTGTTCGCCACGGCGTTGGAACCGAGGTTGACCACGGCCGCCTCGCGCAGCCGTATCGACGGCAGCACCGAGCAGATCATGAGCCAGGTCGCGGCCATGCTGGCCAGGGCGGCGGCGGCGACGAGCAGGACCTGCGGCCACGGCATCGCCTGGACGCTGACCCACACGCTGCGGTAGGACGCGAAATGCGGAAGCGCGAAGCCGAAGATGGCCGCGATCAGCACGGCCGACCCCACGGTGCGCACGATCTTCCGCCCGAGCCGCCGCCGAGACCGTCCCGGACCCGCCAACGCGGCGGGCAGTTCGGCCATGGCCGTCATCGCGTCCGCGATCGCAGGCGCGGCCAGTTCAGGTGTGGCCAGCGCAGGCGCGGCTGTGGTCTGGTCCATCGTCTTCAGTCAACCCCGGCACCGCCCGGGCGGAAACGGGCGACCTGAGATCGGCCCATCACCAGAACCGATCAGTCAGCGTTCTTAATAGGGCACCGCACGCTGCCTCCGGCCAAGTACCAGCCCGCTAAAGTCATAGTCGCGGTGGCCCGCGAGAGGAAGGACGGCGATGACGCAGCCGACGGAGTTCACGCTCGGAGCCAAGGTCAGCTGTACCGAGGGGGTCTGCGGCCACGTGATCCGCGTGGTCGTTGATCCGGTGGCCCGTGCCGTCACCCATCTCGTGGTCGAGCCGACGGACGGGAGCGGGCTCGGCAGGCTCGTCCCGCTCAGCCTGGTCCAGGCCGGGCCGGACGGGATCCGGCTCGGCTGCACCCTGGCGGCGTTCGGCCAGCTCGAGGCGGCGCAGGAGATCAAGTTCCTGCCGGGAGGCCGTGGTCGTGGCGGCAACGGCCCAGCCGATGCGGTCTGGCCCTACTACAGCCTGAACATGGGGGCCATGGGCATCGGGATGGAGGGCGCCCCGGGCACCGTTGTCTACGACAAGGTCCCCCTGAACGAAGTGGAGGTCCGCCGTGGCGAGCACGTCCATGCCATCGACGGCAACATCGGGCGAGTCCAGGGCCTGGTCATCGACCCATCCGACCACCACGTGACGCACGTGCTGCTGCAGGCGGGTCACCTGTGGGGCCGCAAGGAAGTCGCCATCCCGATCAGCGCCGTGATCAGGGTCGATGACGGTATCCGGCTCAGTATCTCCAAGCAGCAGGTGCAGGACCTGCCGTCAGTGGACGTCGATCACCCGACCGGGTGAAACCCACCAGCAGGCGGGCACGTCAGCCGGATGTCCGGATCGTGACGTTTGTTATCTTCTCGTTAACAATGTAGGCTTAAATCGTAGGTCTACATTGTAGACAACGCGTGCCGGTGCGGACTGGCCGCCATCAGGCGGTTCCTTCACCGCACGCCAAGGGAGATGACCATTTCATGACTGTGACCCTGGACCGGGACGTCGAGGCTTTCGTCGCCACTCCGCGGCAGCTGTTCATCAACGGGCAGTGGTGCGATGCTGCGTCAGGCCGGACCTTCCAGACGCCCAACCCGGCGACCGGCGAGACCCTCGCCCGGGTCGCCGAGGGTGACGTCGAGGACATCAACCGTGCGGTAAGGGCGGCCCGCAAGGCCTTCGAGGGCCCGTGGGGCGCGATGACCCCGTCGGAGCGCGGCCGCCTCATCTGGCGGATCGGGGACCTGATCCTCGAGCACGCCGATGAGCTGGCCCAGCTCGAGTCGCTGGACAACGGCAAGCCGTTCGCCGTCGCGCGGGCCGCGGACGTGCCGCTGGCGGCCGACTTGTTCCATTACATGGCCGGGTGGGCCACCAAGATCGAGGGCAACTCGATCAACATCTCGGTGCCCTACATGCCGGGCGCNNAACTTCCCGCTGCTGATGGCGGCGTGGAAACTCGGCCCGGCGCTGGCCACGGGCAACTGCGTGGTGCTCAAGCCGGCCGAGCAGACCCCGCTGACCGCACTGCGCCTGGCCGGGCTCATCGCCGAGGCCGGCCTACCCGACGGAGTCGTGAACGTGGTGCCGGGGTTCGGCGAAACCGCCGGAGCGGCCCTGGCCGCTCATCACGACGTGGACAAGGTCGCGTTCACCGGTTCCACCGCGGTGGGCAAGCTGATCGTGGCGGCGTCCGCGGCCAGCAACCTGAAGAAGCTCACCCTGGAACTCGGCGGCAAGAGCCCCAACATCATCTTCGACGACGCCGGACCCGACGCGATCGAGGGCGCCGCGAACGCGATCTTCTTCAACCACGGGCAGTGCTGCGTGGCCGGATCACGGCTGTACGTGCAGCGCAGCCGGTTCGACGAGGTCGTCGACGGGGTGGCGCAGATCGCCAAGTCGATCAAGATGGGACCGGGGATGGAGCCGGGGACGCAGATGGGCCCGCTGGTCTCCGACGAGCAGCTCCGCCTGGTCACCGGCTATTTGGAATCCGGCGAGGCGCAGGGGGCCACCGCCCTGGCTGGCGGCGGCCGGTTCGGCGACCGCGGTTACTTCGTCGAACCCACCGTGCTGACCAATACCCGCCCGGACATGAAGGTCGTNNTTCGGGCCGGTCCTGGTCGCCGCCCCGTTCAGCGACACCGATGAGATCGCCGCGGTCGCGAACGACTCCGAGTTCGGTCTGGGGGCCGGCATCTGGACCAAGGACATCGGCAAGGCCCATGCCCTGGCCAAGAAGCTCAGGGCGGGCACCGTCTGGATCAACTGCTACAACGTATTCGACGCGGCCCTGCCGTTCGG
>PMOU01000146.1 GCA_003161205.1 Actinomycetota bacterium
AGCCGGCTCGCGCAGGCCACCGGGCAGCGGTTCGGGCTGATCCAGACGACCCTGTACGCGGGCATCACTCCCGGCGTCGACGTGGCCGGCTTCACCGACATCACCAGCGGGAACAACGGCGCCTACCCGGCCGGGCCAGGCTGGGACGCCTGCTCGGGCCTGGGCAGCCCGGAGGGTACCGCCCTGCTGAAGAGGGTGCAGTCCTGAGCTGGATGACGGTTGACACTGCCAACTGAGAGACGCATACTTTTGGTAGTTACTTTCATTTAGATGTGACTGCCGATGGGATGTGAGTGTCATGCCGGACAACTCGGCCCGCAAGTGGTGGGCCCTGGTCGCGATCGCGGCGAGCGTGCTGGTCGTCGGGCTCGACCTGACGGTGCTGAACCTGGCGCTGCCCACGATCGCGAACGACCTGCATGCCTCGACCAGCGACCTGCAGTGGTTCTCGGACGCGTACAGCCTGGTGCTGGCGGCCGCGATGCTGCCGGCCGGGCTGCTCGGCGACCGGTTCGGGCGCAAGAAGGTCCTGCTGGCCGCGCTGTTCCTGTTCGGGGCCAGCTCGGCGGCCTGCGCCTACGCGGGCGGCACCGGTGAGCTGATCGCGGCCCGGGCGGTGCTCGGGATCGGCGCCGCCGCGATCTTCCCGCTGTCGCTGTCGGTGATCCCGGTGCTGTTCGCCCCGGAGGAACGGCAGAAGGCGATCGCGCTGATGGCGTCGGCCACCTTCATCAGCTTCCCGATCGGGCCGATCGTCGGCGGCTACCTGCTCGACCACTTCTGGTGGGGCTCGGTCTTCCTGATCAACGTGCCCGTGGTCGTGCTGGCCCTGATCGCCGTGGCGGTCCTGCTGCCGGAGTCGCGCAGCGAACAGCGGCCGAGCGTCGACATCGTGGGCGTGATCTTGTCCAGCGCGGGGCTGGCCGGGCTGACCTACGGATTCATCAAGGCCGGCCAGAACGGCTGGACGAACGTCGCGGCGCTGGCCACCATCGCCGCCGGGGTCGTGGTGCTGGCCGTCTTCGTGGCCTGGGAGCGGCGGATCACCCGGCGCGCGGGCCGGGTCCGCCCGCTGGTCGAGCTCCGGCTGTTCCGCATCGCCGGCTTCACCTGGGGCACGGCGCTGGCCACCTTGGTGTCGTTCGCGATGTTCGGCATCTTGTTCGCGATGCCGCAGTACTTCCAGGAGGTCCGCGGCGTGAACGCCCTGGGCAGCGGGCTGCGGCTGCTGCCCATGATCGGCGGCATGGTCATCGGCATGATCGGCGGCACCCGGATGGCCTCGCCCCGCCAGGGGGCCGAAGGTGCGGGCGCCCGCGCGCCGCTGGCCAACGTGAAGACGCTGGTCACGGTCGGGTTCACCCTGATGGCCGCGACGCTGGCGGTGGGGGCGACCACCAGCATCACCAGCGGCACCGGGTTCGCGGCGGCCTGGTTCGCGGTGTTCGGCCTGGGGCTGGGGCTGGCCATGCCGCAGACGATGAACGCGGCCCTGTCCGCGCTGTCCGCCGAGCGCAGCGGCTCGGGCTCGGCCCTGATCTCGGCGCTGCGCCAGGCCGGCGCCACCATCGGGGTCGCGGTGCTCGGCACCGTGCTCGACTCGGTGTACCGCGGGCACCTGGCCGTGACCCACCTGCCCGCGACCGCCGCGGCGACCGCCAGGAACAGCGTGGTGGCGGGCGTGGAGCTCGCGCACACGCTGCATTCGGCGGCGCTGCTCGGCTCGGCCCGCAGCGCGTTCGTGACGGGCCTGGACGCGATGCTCTGGGTCTGCGCCGGCATCGCGCTGGTCAGCGCCGTCCTCGCGCTGATCTTCCTGCCCCGCCGGGCCGAAGGGACCGGCGGCACGGCCGCACCCGGGGCCGGCGTTGCGGCCGAGGCCGGCGCTGCGGCCGGTGAAAGCGACGCGCAGCGGGCACAGTTGGAAGTGTGACGGACATGCTCGGCACGAGCCAGGACCAGCCATCCGGCCTGCGCGAGCGGAAAAAGGCCAGGACGCGTGCTGCGCTGCGGGAGCACGCGCTCAGGCTGTTCCGCGAGCAGGGCTACCAGGCCACCACCGTGGAGCAGATCGCCGCCGCGGCCGACGTCTCGCCCAGCACGTTCTTCCGGTACTTCCCGAGCAAGGAAGACCTCGTGCTGCAGGACGACATGGACACCCGGATGCTGGCGGCGCTGGTCCGGCAGCCGGCCGGGCTGGCCCCGGTCGCCGCGATCCGCGCGGCCACCCGGGAGGCGCTGGGCTCCTATACCGGAGCCGACCTGGACCTGCTGCGCGAGAACCTGATCCTCACCCTGACGGTGCCCGAGGTCCGGGCGCGCGCCTTCGACGAGTTCGCCCGGTCGATCAGGGTGATGAGCGAGGCGCTGGCCCGGCGGGCCGGCCGCCCGGCGGACGACCTGGCGATCCGTACCATCGCGGGCGCGACCATCGGCGTGGTGATGTCGATCGCGATGCCGTGGGACGGGACCGGGGCCGACGGGCAGGGCATCGAGGAGATGTTCCAGCGCATCGACGAGGCGCTCGCCCTGCTCGAGGCCGGGCTGCCGCTCTGAGCTAGCTCCGGGACTCCGGGGCAATAAGCTCCCCGGCCCGTGGCTTACGTGCGGCTCGGACCGCGAGCGGCATAATGGGCGGGAAGACAAGGGTGAGCCGGGAAGTCTGGTCGGCATGATCAAGCTCGGGAGCCGGCCATGTACCGCGGCCTTATTTCATCGGCGCTAGCCTCGCACTGGCGCCGTGAAGTACTGCGGACCAGCCTGTGGTTCGTGCCTGCCGTCGAGGTCGCGGCGGCCATTGCGCTGTTCGCCGGCACGCTCACCGCTGACCGCGCCGCCTACCGCGGCGATTTCACCCTGCCGGGCTGGGTCATCAGCGGCAGCGCCGACGCGGCCCGGGAGATCCTGACCGCGATCGCCGCTGCCATCATCACCGTGGTCGGTGTCGTCTTCTCCATCATCTTGGTCACCCTGACCCTGGCGTCGACCCAGTTCGGGCCGCGGATGCTGCGGAACTTCATCCGCGACCGCGGCACCCAGGTGACCCTCGGCACGTTCGTCGCCACCTTCGTCTACTCGGTGCTCGTGCTCGCCTCGATCGGCACCGGGTCGCACGGCGACTTCGTGCCGCATATCAGCGTGACCGTCACGTTCGGGCTGATGGTCGCCGACCTAGGCGTGCTCATCTACTTCATCCACCACACGGCGATCTCGATCCAGCTGCCCCAGGTGATCGCGGGCATCGCCGGGGACCTGACCGAGGCGATCCAGACGCAGGGCAACCAGCCGCGCGGAGGGCCGGAGAGTGGCACGTCCCCGGTCCAGTTGCTCGCCCTGGCGGACTCGGCCGGCGGGATCCTGCTCGCCCCGGAGAGCGGGTACCTGCAGTTCATCAAGCACCAGAACCTGGTCAAGCTGGCCACCAAGGCCAACGCCGTGATCAGCCTGGAGCAGCGGCCGGGCCACTTCATCGTGCAGGGACACAGGTACGCGACCGTCTGGCCGCCGGAGGCGGCGCCGCTGGTGCGGCAGGCCCTGGGACGGACGCATGTCGTCGGTCCCTACCGGACCCTGACCCAGGACATGTCGTTCGGCATCGACCAGCTCGTCGAGATAGCGCTCCGCGCCCTGTCCGCGGCGGTTAACGACACGTTCACGGCCTTGACCTGCATCGATTGGCTCGGGGAGAATCTGTGCAAGATCGCGACCGGGTGGCATCCCGCCCGCGTGCACCGCGACGCCAAGGGCTTCGTCCGGGTCATCTCGGCCGAACCGACCTACGACCGGCTGGTGCAGCGTTCGTTCGAGAAGATCAGGCAATCCAGCCTCGGCGCGCCGGCGGTCATGATCCGCATGCTGGAGGCGATTATCCGGATCATGGCCGAGACCACCAGCGACGGGCAGCGGCGGGTGCTGCTCGATCAGGCCGCCATGATCGACCGGGCCAGCGAGCGCTCGATCCCCGAAGCCGCCGACCGGGCCGACATCCGGCGGCGCTACGAGGCCATCTTGACCCTGGAGTCGAGGCTGGCCGCCGACGGCCAGGCGCGGGAGAAGGTGCGGCAGGCCAGGGAAGCCGACCTGTCAGACCCGGGCCAGGATCTGAACGGGTGAGCAAAATAGGTCGCACGTGATGTCGGAAACGCGGCTCGGCCGTTCGTGGAATGCGATGAAGGGTGCCAGCGGGGCACCCGCCGGATGGAGGCAAGCGTGAAGTACGTCATCTTGATCATGTTCACCGAAGCGGGCCGGAACGTGACCGAGGCCGAGAACCAGGCCTGGTACAACGACATCACGGCCTGGTACGAGAAGGGCGGCGGCGGATCGGGCAAGCTGGCCGACGGCGGCCACCAGCTTGCGCCGGCGGCCGCGGCCAAGACGGTGCGGGCCAGCGGCGTCACCGACGGCCCGTTCATGGAGACCAAGGAGGCTCTCGGCGGGTTCTCCGTGCTCGAGACCGACACCATCGACGAAGCCGTGGAGATCGCGAAGACCTGGCCCGGCGTGGAGCGGGGCTGGATGACGATCGAGGTCCGGCCCGTACTGGCGATGTGACGCCGGCGTGCCCGTCTGACGGACCCTGACCTGGGCCCGTCAGAGGGACAGGCCGCGGGCGAGCAGCTCGCGCTCGGCCGGGTTGGCGGCCAGCGCGAGCGCCCGCTCGCGGGCGGCGCGGGCCTCGTCGTCGCGTCCGAGCCGGGCCAGCAGCCCGGCCCGGAGCGCGTGGAAGAGCCGGTACCCGTCGAGCTCGTCCGCGAGCGGCGCGATCTCGGCCAGCGCGGCCTCCGGGCCGGCCACATAGCGGGTGGCGACGGCCCGGTTGAGGAGCACCACCGGCGACGGGGTCAGAGACTGCAGCCGGCCGTAGAGCAGGCGGATCTGAATCCAGTCGGTGTGATCGTAATCCGGCGCCTCCGCGTGCAGGGCCGCGATGGCCGCCTGGACCTGGTACGGCCCCGGCCCGCGCAGCGCGAGCGCGCGGTCCAGCAGCCGGACGGCCTCGGTGATCAGCGCGCGGTCCCACCGCGCGCGGTCCTGTTCCGCCAGCCGGACCAGACGTCCCCAGCCGTCGAACCGGGTGGCCGCCCGGGACTCGTGCAGCAGGAGCAGCGCGAGCAGCCCCAGGACCTCGGGCTCGCGCGGCATCAGCCGGTGCAGCAGCCGGGTCAGCGACACGGCCTGGGCCGCCAGGTCACGCCGGGCCGGCTGCCGCCCCGCGCTGGCCAGGTAGCCCTCGTTGAAGACGAGGTAGATGACGGCCAGCACCTCAGCGAGCCGGCCCGCGAGCTCATCGGGATCGGGCACGCGCATGTCGGCGTGCGCGGAGCGCAGGGCCTTGCGGGCCCGCAGCAGCCGCTGGGTCATCGCGGCCTCGCCGACCAGGAACGCGGCGGCGATCTCGGCGGCGCTCAGGCCGCATACGGCCCGCAGCGTGAGCGCGATCTGCGACTCGCGGGGCAGCACGGGGTGGCAGCAGGCGAAGATCATGCCGAGGAGCTCGTCATCAGCGGCCCCGTCCCCGTCGTCGGCCCCGCCGTCGGCCCCGCCGCCGTAGGGCCCGCTGCTCTCGGCCCCGTGGGTGTAGGCCCCGTCCGGGCCCCCGGTCATGGTCGCCGCGAGCAGGGCCAGCTTCTCCTGCCCGACCCGGGCCCGGCGCAGCCGGTCGATGGCCTTGCGCCGCGCGGTGGTGGCCAGCCAGCCGGCATAATTGGGCGGCTCCTCGCCGTCGCGCCAGTGCTCGATCGCCTCGAGGAAAGCGTCCTGCACCGCGTCGGCGGCCAGGCCCACGTCGCCGATCCGCGCCGCGAGGGCGGCGGTAATCCGCGCGGCCTGCAGCCGGTAGATCTGCTCGAGCTGAGCCTCGTCCAAGAGCTGAGCCTCGTCAAAGATCTGGGCTGGTCCGCCGGGCTCAGGCGCCGGTGAACCGGGGCGGGCGCTTGGCGGTAAACGCCGCGAGCCCTTCGGCGAAGTCGCCGGTGAGAGACATCTCGCGCTGGATCCCGGCCTCGAACTCAAGCTGGTCATCCATGTGCTCATAGAGCCAGCGGTTCAGCTGCCGCTTGGTCCCCGCGTAGGACCTGGTCGCGCCCGCGGCCAGCCGGTCGAGCAGCGCGTCGGTGCGGGCGGCGAATTCGGAGTCCGGGAAGACCTGGTTGATCAGGCCCCAGTCGACGGCCTTGCGGGCGTCGAGCCGCTCCCCCAGCATGGCCAGCTCCGCCGCCCGGGCGAAACCGACCCGGGAGGGCACCAGCAGCGACGAACCGCCGTCCGGCACCAGCCCGATGTTGACGAAGGCAAGGGAGAAGTAGGCCGATTCGGCGGCGACCACCAGGTCGCAGGCCAGCGCGAGGGAAAGGCCGATCCCGGCGGCCGGACCGTTCACCCCGGCGACGACCGGCTTGGGCATCCGCCGGATGCTGGTGATCAGCGGGTGGTACCGCTCGGTCAGCACCTTGTACACGTCGATCGGACCGCCGTCGGCGTGGGCGGCGAACTCTTTCAGGTCAGCGCCGCTGGAGAAGGCCCGCCCGGCCCCGGTGATGACGACCGCCCGGACCTCCGGGTCCTCGGTGACCTCCCGGATCGCCGCGAGCAGGTCAAGGGAGAACTGGTCGTTCCACGCGTTCATCCGCTCGGGGCGGTTGAGCTCGAGCTTCGCACCCGGCCCGCGGCGGTAGAAGTTGATCGTCTCATACTGGCGGTAAAGCTCATCGTCGCTCACGCCGGCCATGCTAACAGGGCCGGCGGCGCGCCGACCAAGGGAGAACACGGCGATGTCAGGCAAGGACTCCGGTAACGGCAAGAACCCGCCGCGGCCGTCGCGGGAGACGCCGAAGCTGCCCCGCAAGCTCTATGAGACCGAGCTGTACCGCCTGCAGGGCGAGCTGGTGAAGATGCAGGAGTGGGTGCGCTCGGCGGGCGCCCGGATCGTGGTGGTCTTCGAGGGCCGCGACGCGGCTGGCAAGGGCAGCACGATCAAGCGGGTGGCCGAGTATCTCAACCCCCGCGTCGCCCGGATCGTGGCCCTGCCCGCCCCGACCGAGCGGGAGCGGTCGCAGTGGTACTTCCAGCGCTACGCCGGGCACCTGCCCGCCGCGGGCGAGCTGGCCTTGTTCGACCGCAGCTGGTACAACCGGGCCGGCGTGGAACACGTCATGGGGTTCTGCACCAAGGAGGAGTACAGCCGGTTCCTGCACCAGTGCCCGATCTTCGAGCGGCTGCTGGTCGAGGACGGCATCTTGCTGCGCAAGTACTGGTTCTCGGTCAGCGACGAGGAGCAGCAGCGCCGCTTCCGGTCCCGGCTGCACGATCCCATGCGTAACTGGAAGCTCTCGCCGATGGACCTGGAGTCGATCACCCGCTGGGAGGACTACTCCCGGGCCAAGGACGAGATGTTCGTGCACACCGACATCCCCGAGGCGCCGTGGCACGTGGTGGAGAGCGACGACAAGCGAAGCGCGCGGATCAACATGATCGCCCACCTGCTCAGCACGATCCCCTACCACGACGTGCGGACGCCGACGCTGAAGCTCCCGCCGCGGCCGGCGGCCAGCGGATACGTCCGGGCGCCGCGGGACATGCAGGCCTACGTCCCCGACCACGCGGCCGAGCTGATAGCCCAGGTCCGCTAGCGGGCGCCGAGCCGGCGGGCACAGAGTTGGGGCATTGTTATCGAGAGCCAGAGAGCGGGCGGGGGATCGGGCATGAAACTATGCCGGGGGGAAAGTACGACGCGAGCCGCGGGAGAACCTACGACGCGAGGAGGCAGGACATGGCGGTCACACCGCTGCCTGAGCGCAAAGCGTGGCAGGCGCTCACGCGCCACTACGACGACATCGCGGGTGTTTCCCTGCGTGAGCTGTTCGCCGCGGATCCCGGACGTGGTGAACGGCTGACCGCGGAGGCAGCCGGGCTCTACCTGGACTACTCCAAGAACCGCGTCACCGACGAGACCATCCGGCTGCTGGTGGCGCTGGCGGAAGAATCCGGCCTGGCCGAGCGGCGGGACGCGATGTTCCGCGGCGAGCACATCAACGTGTCCGAGGACCGCGCGGTGCTGCATGTCGCGCTGCGGATGCCGGCCAGCGAGCACCTGGTCGTGGACGGAACCGACGTCGTCGCGCAGGTGCACGAGGTGCTGGACCGGATGGCGGACTTCGCCACCCGGGTCAGGTCCGGGGACTGGAAGGGCTACACGGGCAAGCCGATCAAGAACGTCATCAACGTCGGGATCGGCGGCTCCGACCTCGGCCCGGTGATGGCGTACGAGGCGCTGAAGCACTACGCGACCCGGGACATCACGTTCCGGTTCGTGTCCAACGTGGACTCCACCGACTTCGCCGAGGCGACTCGGGACCTGAACGCGGACGAGACGCTGTTCATCATCTCCTCCAAGACGTTCGGCACGCTGGAGACGCTGACCAACGCGACCTCGGCGCGGGACTGGATCACCGGCGAGCTCGGCAGCGAGGATGCGGTGGCCAAGCACTTCGTGGCGGTCTCCACCAACGCCGAGCGGGTCTCCAAGTTCGGTATCGACACGGCGAACATGTTCGGCTTCTGGGACTGGGTTGGCGGCCGGTACTCGATGGACTCGGCGATCGGGCTGTCCACCATGGTCGCGCTCGGGCCGGAGCAGTTCGGCGAGCTGCTAGCTGGCTTCCACGAGATGGACGAGCACTTCCGCACCGCCCCGCTGGAGCAGAACCTGCCGGTGCTGATGGGCCTGCTGGCGGTGTGGTACCGCGACTTCTTCGGCCTGCAGACCTACGGCGTGATGCCGTACGAGCAGTACCTCAAGCGGTTCCCCGCCTACCTCCAGCAGCTCACCATGGAATCCAACGGCAAGCACGTCACGCTGACCGGGCAGCACGTCAGCTACGACACCGGCGCGGTGTTCTGGGGCGAGCCGGGCACCAATGGCCAGCACAGCTTCTACCAGCTCATCCACCAGGGCACCACCATCATCCCGGTCGACCTGATCGGGTTCGGCAAGACCCTGAACCCGATCCGCGACCACCACGACATCCTGTCCTCGAACGTGTTCGCCCAGGCGCAGGGGCTGGCCTTCGGCAAGACTGAGGAAGAGGTCAGGGCCGAGGGCACGGCCGAGAACGTGGTGCCGCACCGGGTGATGGAAGGCAACCGGCCCTCCAACGTGCTGCTGGCCGAGATCCTCACGCCGCGGATCCTCGGGGTGCTGGTCGCGCTGTACGAGCACAGCGTCTTCACGCAGGGGACGATCTGGGACATTGACTCGTTCGACCAGTGGGGCGTGGAGCTCGGCAAGGTGCTCGCGGTCAAGATCATCCCCGAGCTGACCGGCGCGACCGAGCCGACGCTGGAGCACGACTCCTCGACCAACAACCTCATCCGCCGGTACCGCGCGCTCAAAGCTCGCTGACCATCCAGGGCCCGCTGACAACACGAAGGACGAACCAGCCATGCCAACTGATACGCCGATGCAGCTCGGGATGATCGGGCTCGGCCGGATGGGCGCTAACCTCGTCCGCCGGCTCATGCGCGACGGCCACCACTGCGTGGCCTATGACGTGAGCGCCGATGCAGTCAAGGCGCTGGAAGCCGACGGCGCGCAGGGCGCGGANNGGAGAGCCTGGCCGACTTCGTCGGCAAGCTCGAGACGCCGCGGGCCATCTGGATCATGGTGCCGGCCGGCATCGTCGAGCAGACCCTCACCCAGCTGCGGCCGCTGCTGTCCGCTGACGACATCATCATCGACGGCGG
>PMOU01000437.1:0-3511 GCA_003161205.1 Actinomycetota bacterium
ATCGGTGACATCGCGGGCAGCCATATCGACGCGATCTACAAGAACGTCAACCGCTACGCGCTGTACGTGTTCATCGTCCTGGCCGTGCTGCTCGCCGCCTACATCACCCAGCGCGTCTGGCGCGGCCGCCGCGGGACGAGCGGGGCTTCGGCGGCTGCCGCGGCTGGGAACAGTCCTGAGGCTGAGGAGAACCCTGAGGCTCAGGAGGAACTAAGGGCTCAGGAGGGACTAAGGGCTCAGGGCGAGCTGGAGGCCCGGGGGGAACTCGAGGATCGGGGCGAGCTGGAGGATCGGGGGGAACCTGTGCGGGACAGCCCGGTCACCCCGGAGACATCCTGACGGGACTCAGAGCGCGTAGCGCTCCAGTCCGGCTAGCTTTCCCGCGGCCATGTGCACGACCCAGAAGCCGCCTTTGGGCAGCGGCGGATCCGCAGGCTCGGGCGGCGGCGGGGCGCCGAGGGCAGTGCATGCCGCCGCGAGCGCCTTGGGGAGGTTCTCGCGGTGCAGGCACAGGACCGCCGGGCGCCCGGCCGCCACCAGGTCACGAACCAGGCTTGTGAGGGCATCAGCACGGCTCGTTCGGGAAGAAAAATCACTGGGGCGGCCGGAAAGCGCCAACGCGGCCTCAGCCTCGACGGACCCGCCGAAGGCCGCCGCGTAAAGACGCACGCTCTCGGTGCAGCGCACCGCGGGCGAACTGAGGACCCGGGCCTGGGGCGCGAAACAGGGCAGCAGCCTGGTCAGCGCCAGCGCGTCCTGCTTCCCGCTGGTGTCGAGCGGGCGGGAGTCGTCATCGGCGGGCCAGTCCGCCTTATCCCCCGCCGAAGCGTGCCTGAGCAGGATCAGCGGCACGGTTTCCCGCGGCCGCAGCCCGGCGATCACGGCGGCGTCACGCGGGTAGGTCAGCCGCTCCCTGGCCTGGGGCAGCGGCAGCCAGGACACCGCGTCCACCTCGTGGCTGGCCGCGGCCTCACCGGCCAGGCTGAGCACCGACCAGTAGTCGATCCGCTTGCGGAAAGCGCCGGTCTGGTACTCCACCGGCCCCAGCCGCGGACCGAGCACGGAACGTACCCTGGTCTCCTCGAGGACCTCCCGCACCGCGGTGAGCACGAGGTGCTCACCCGGCTCGCGCTTGCCCTTGGGCAGCGACCAGTCGTCGTACTTGGGCCGGTGTACCAGCAGAATCTCGGCCCCGGAGTTCCCGGGTGCGTCAGGGTTGCCGCCGGAGGCAGGCCGCCACACCACCGCGCCCGCCGCGCGGATGAGGTCAGTCATCAGCCGGACGGACCCTCCGCTCCCTGATGAGGCTCTCCTGCACGTCCCGCAGCGGATTGCCCGCCTCGTCCCGGCTGTGCCTGACCCAGTGCCCGTTCTTGTCCAGCCACCACGAGGAGGTCCTGGCGTCCATGCCGAGGTCCAGGACACGGCGCACGCGGCGCTGGTGACCGGGATCGGTCACCTGCACGAGCAGCTCGACCCGGCGGTCCAGGTTCCTGTGCATCATGTCGGCGCTGCCGATCAGGACCTGCGCATCCTCGTCCTCGCCCGCGCCGAACGCGTAGACGCGGGAGTGCTCGAGGAACCGGCCGAGCACGCTGCGGACCCTGATGTTGTCGGACAGCCCGGGGATGCCAGGACGCAGCGCGCAGATACCGCGCACCCACAGGTCAACCTGGACGCCGGACTGGGAGGCGCGGTACAGCGCGTCGATGACCACCTCGTCGACCAGCGCGTTGGTCTTGAGAATGATCCTGGCCGGCTGGCCGGCCCGCTGCCGCTCGGCCTGCCGGTCGATCCGGTCCACGATGCCGGTCCGCAGCGAGTCCGGCGCGACCAGCAGCCGGCGGTAGGATCCCGTGCGGCTGTACCCGGTCAGGTGATTGAACAGGGCGGTGACATCCTCCCCCACCGCGGGATCGGCGGTGAGCAGCCCGAAGTCCTCATAGAACCGGGCTGTGGTCGGGTGATAGTTCCCCGTCCCGAGGTGGCAGTACCGCCGCAGCGTGCCGTCGGGTTCCTCGCGCACGATCAGTGCCATCTTGCAGTGCGTCTTCAGGCCGACGAAACCGTAGACGACGTGGCAGCCCGCCTCTTCCAGCTTGCGGGCCCAGGCGATGTTAGCGCGCTCATCGAACCTGGCCTTGATCTCCACGACGACCACGACCTGCTTGCCCGCCTCGGCGGCGTCGATGAGCGCGTCCACGATCGGCGACTGGCCGCTGGTGCGGTACAGCGTCTGCTTGATGGCGAGCACCCGGGGGTCCTCGGCGGCCTCCTCGATCAGCCGCTCAACCGACGCGGCGAAGGAGTCGTAGGGGTGCTGGACGAGGATGTCGCGTTCGGCGATGGCGGTGAAGATGCTGGTCTCTTCGGGCAGGGCCCGGGCCGACGGAACGAATGCCGGGTACCTGAGCTCACCGATGTTCAGGTCGGCGATGGCGAAGAGCCCGCTNNCCGACATCGTGTCCTCGACCTCGAGCCGGACCGCCGGCTCGAACCTGCGCCGCACGAGCTCCCGCTCCATCGCCTGCAACAGGTTCTCCGTGATGTCCTCGTCCACCTCCAGGTCCCTGATACGGGTGACACGGAACGCGTGTTGCTCGAGCACCTCCACGCCGCCGAACAGGTCGGTCAGGTGCGCGGCGATGACGTCCTCGATGGGCACGAACCGGTTCTGCGACAGCGCGAGGAACCGGGGCAGCAGCGCCGGCACCTTGACCCGCGCGAACACGGTGGCGTCCGTCTTGGGGTCCGCGATCATGACCGCGAGGTTGAGCGACAGGCCGGAGATGAAAGGGAACGGGTGGGCCGGGTCCACCACCAGCGGGGTGAGCACCGGGTAGATGCGCTGCCGGAACAGGTCACCGAGGGTACCGCGCTCGTCCGCCGACAGTTCCTTCCAGCGCAGGAGCTCGATTCCGTGCTCGGCCAGCTCGGGGTTGATCCGCTCGCTGAACGCCCGGGCGTGCCGCACGGTCAGCTCGCCCGCCAGCTCCAGCGTGTTCTCGAGCACCTGGCCGGGCAGCCGGACGCCAGTGCCCTCGACCGGGAAGCCCGCCACCATCCTTCTCAGCAGCCCGGCCACCCGGACCATGAAGAACTCGTCCAGGTTGGTCGCGAAGATAGCCAGGAACCGCACCCGTTCGAGCAGCGGGATCGACTCGTCTTCGGCGAGTTCGAGCACGCGCTCGTTAAACCGGAGCCAGCTCTCCTCGCGGTCCAGGTAACGCTCGGCGGGCAGGCCGGACTCATCGTCCGGAGGCACCCCTTCGGATCCTTCGGAGGCGGGAAGACTCACCTGGCTGACACCCATGCCCCCATTGTCCCCGCACTGCGTTGAACCGGAAACTTCAAGATCCTAGCGACCTTATACCGAACGGGCCGTGGTGATAGTACCCGGTCAGGACATTGTGCAGCCGGGGAGGGCGGGCCTGGCCCGGGCTAGCCCAGCTCGGCGGCGAACGCCGCCAGGTCGAGCAGGTGGAACAGCGTGTCGCACCACCGCTCACCC
>PMOU01000437.1:3524-5420 GCA_003161205.1 Actinomycetota bacterium
AGGATCGCCGCCGCCTTCTGCGCCATGGCCAGCCCGAGCGTCCCGGCTAGCAGCGCCCTTTGCATCATGAGGACGCCATTGTGGTCAGTCATTTCCGCTTGCCTCTCGATCATCCACTGGTGGCCGTCCCGCCTTCTGCGCCCATGATGCAGACAGGCAGTGACATTCTGACCGCCGGTGCGCAGCGGGTGCTCAGCAGCGTGACTAATTAAATGATCGTGGACATCTACCCGCGTTATCACACAGTGGCTGTCCACGATAAATGAGGGGGCTAGCGGCGACGGGGATGGCAGCTAGCCGCGGGGCGGGCGGCAGGCGGACCAGATCGCGTCGCGGTTGTGCAGCTTGACCCGTTCGCCGCGGCCGAGGGCCTTGGCCAGGTCGGTTTCCGCGGTCTCGATGCGCAGCCACTCGGCGTAGGAGACGGGCGCGATCCCGCGGCCCGCCAGCACGGCGGCCAGCGGCCAGTCCTCCGCGGCCGCGCCCGCTTTGGCCGCTCCGGCCTCCGCCGCTGACGTCGCGGTCATCCCAGGCTGGGCTGGGGACTCCGGGGTGGCGGGTTCGGGGTACCTGAGCAGGCCCGCGCGAGGCAGCTGGACGTCGCCTTCGCCGGGGCCGCCGGCCAGGTCTTCCAGCAGGCACCGGACGGTCTCGGCGGCGTCGGACTTGTTGGTGCCGATCACGCCGGTCGGGCCGCGCTTGAGCCAGCCGGCTACGTACTCCCCGGGCAGCGGGGAACCGTCGGCGCCCAGCACCCGGCCGAGAGCGTTCGGCACCACCGAAGCACGTTCGTCGAAGGGGACGCCGGGCAGCGGCACGCTCAGGTACCCCACCGAACGCAGCACCATCTGCGCGTCCAGCGTCTCGTGCTCCCCGGTGCCGACGAAGGCGCCGCTGGCGTCGATCGCGGTTCGCTCGAGCGTGATGCCACTGACTCGTTCGGTTCCGAGGATCTCGACCGGCTTCAGCCAGAACCTGACCACCAGCCGGCGTTCGTGCCCGGAGGGAGCCGACGCCACGGGGACGCCCTGGGCCCACTTCGCTATCGCGACCATGTTCCCGCGGACCCGCCGGTCGGATTCGACGAGCTCGGCACTCTGCCCGGAGGCGTCGAACGCGGCCAGATCGGCCTCGTCGGCGTGCACGATCACCTCGACGCCGGGCAGTTCGGCCAGCTCGCGCAGTTCCTTGGTGGTGAACTTGGCGTAGGCAGGGCCGCGCCTGCCGATCATGTGGACCTCGCGGACCTTGCTCGCGTGCAAGGCGTCCAGGACGGGCTGCGGCACGTCGGTGGTGTGCAGTTCGGCCGGATCCCGGGCCAGGATCCGGGCGACGTCAACGGCTACGTTGCCCACGCCGATCACCGCGACCGACTCCGCGTCCAGGGTGAAGGTGGCGGAGTCCATGTCCGGATGGCCGCAGTACCAGTTCACGAAGTCGGTGGCGGCATAGCTGCCGGGCAGGTCCTCACCGGCAATACCGAGACGGCGGTCCCGCATCGCCCCGGTCGCGTAGATCACCGCGTCGTAGGCGGCCACCAGGTCATCGCGGGTGACGTCCTCGCCGAGGTGCACGCCCCCGACGAACCGGACATCCGGGCTTTCCAGCACCTTGCGCAGGTACTGCGCGATGGACTTGATCGACTTGTGGTCGGGCGCGACCCCGTAGCGGACCAGGCCATACGGAGTAGGCAGGCGGTCGATCACGTCCACCTGCACCGCAACCGGCAACGGCAGCGCCGCCGCCTGCTTGACCAGCGCNNCCACGGCTACGTTCAGCATGAGTATTTACGCTACTCGACACTGCGCCCTTCGGGGGTGGCCGCCTCGGCTGCCGGCTCGCGCACATCGGCTGATGAGCGCCGGGCCACCGCCTCGGTGATCTGCCGGGCCAGGT
>PMOU01000196.1 GCA_003161205.1 Actinomycetota bacterium
TTGCGGTCTTCCATCGCCGCCTCACTGACCCGGTCATCGCCCCGCGTCTGGCCGCGCTCGGTGATCCGGGTCGCCGCCACCTCCGTGATGACCTCGGCCACCGTGGCGGCCGAGGAGGAGACGGCCCCGGTGCCGGTCATGTCGCCTACCGTCCGGTACCGCACCGTGGCGGTGAACAGCGGCTCGTCCTCGCCCCGCGGTACGTAGGGGTTGTCGGCCAGCAGCAGGCCGTCCCGCTCGAACACCTGCCGCTCGTGCGCGTAGTAGATGGACGGGATGTCGAGCTTCTCCCGCTCGATGTAGCTCCAGACGTCGAGCTCGGTCCAGTTGGACAGCGGGAACACCCGGATGTGCTCACCCCGGTGCAACCGGGTGTTGTACAGGTTCCACAGTTCGGGCCGCTGGTTCTTGGGGTCCCACTGGCCGAACTCATCCCGGAAGGAGAACACCCGTTCCTTGGCCCGGGCCTTCTCCTCGTCCCGTCGCGCGCCGCCGAACAGGGCGTCGAACCGGTGCTCCTCGATGGCGTCCAGCAAGGTCACCGTCTGCAGCCGGTTCCGGCTCGCGTGCCGGCCGGTTTCCTCGGCCACCCGGCCCGCGTCGATGGATTCCTGCACGGACGCGACGATCAGCCGGACGCTGAGCTCGGTCACCCGGCGGTCGCGGAACTCGAGCACCTCGGGAAAGTTGTGCCCGGTGTCCACGTGCATCACCGGGAACGGGATCCGGGCCGGCCAGAACGCCTTCTCCGCGAGCGCCAGCATCACGATCGAGTCCTTGCCGCCGGAGAACAGCAGCACCGGCCGCTCGAACTCGGCGCCGACTTCGCGCATCACGTGGATGGCCTCGGACTCCAGGACATCGAGCTGAGACAGCTGATAATCAGGACGCATGCGTGACTTCCCTGATCGCTTGCAGGAGCGAACCCGCAAGCGCGGGCCGGCACACCAGGATATCTGGCATCAAGAGGTTAACCCGGTTGTAGGCGAGCGCGGAGCCGTCGATGCGGGACGCGTGGAACCCGGCCGCGCGCGCCACCGCGACCGGGGCGGCGGTGTCCCATTCATAAAATCCGCCCCCGTGGATATAGGCGTCAGCCTTGCCCTCGACCACGGCTGCCACCTTCGCCCCAGCTGAGCCCAACGGCAGGAGCTCCATATCAACAAGATCAGAAATATCCTGAACGAACCGTGGTGCCCGCGTCCGGCTCACCACCACCCGTATCCGCCGGTCTCCGCCCCGGATCCCGCCCAGCGCGTCACCACCTCGATGGTCCATTGGTGTTGTGGCAGCGGCATCGATGGACCATTGGTGTTGTTCGCCGGCGGCGGTGGTGGACAGGACGGTGCCCTGAGCGGGAAGCGCGACCGCGCCCGCGGTCAGGTCGCCGCCCTCTCCGGCCTCGTTCCGTTCCCACAGGGCCACGTGCACGGCCCAGTCGGTGCGGCCCGGTTCGCCGAATTCCCTGGTGCCGTCGAGCGGGTCGACGATCCACACCCGGGTCGCGGCGAGCCGCGCGGGATTGTCAGCGCCCTCCTCGGAGAGGACCACGTCGCCCGGCCGGCGCCGGGCGAGCTCGGCGGCCAGAAACTCGTGCGACGACCGGTCGCCCGCCTTGCGCAGCAGGTCGGGTTCGTCGCCGGAACCGCCCGCGCGGAGCTTGAGCAGGCGCCGGCCCGCTTCCGCGGCTAGCTCCCGGGCCAGCGCATGATCGTCGTCAGTCATCGAGCTGATCTCTCCTCGGGCTGGTCGGCAGGCCCAGCCGGCAGGCCAGGTCGGCGGCCCCTCGTCGGCGGGGCTAGTCCGTGTGGTAGATATTCTGCGCGGTGGTCAGGCCCTGGGCGAGCAGCGCCTCGGTGGCGTCGGCGCCGCGGTCGATGAGCAGCGGCAGCTCCTTGCGCTCGGCGGCGGTGAAGTCGCGCAGCACGTAGGCGGCGGCGTCCATCCGGCCCGGCGGCCGGCCGATGCCGAACCTGACGCGATAGTAGTCGCGGGTCCCGAGCGCCTGGCTGATCGAGCGGAGCCCGTTGTGGCCGTTGTCGCCGCCGCCGAACTTGAGCCGCAGCGCATCGAACGGGATGTCCAGCTCGTCATGGATAACCACCAGCCGTTCGGGCGGGATCTTGTAGAACGCCAGTAGGGCCGCGACCGGGCCGCCAGAGAGGTTCATGTACGAACGCGGCCAGGCCAGCGTGACCGGAACCTCGGCCAGCCGTCCCTCGGCGATGTCGTTGCCCGACCGGTGCGCCTTGAAGCGCGCCCCGGGACCGCAGGCTCGCTCGGCGAGCAGCGCCGTCACCATGTGCCCGGCATTGTGCCTGTTGCCCGCGTACTCCGGCCCCGGATTGCCGAGGCCGACGATAACCCAGCGCTCCGGAGTCAGCCGGCCTGCTCCCCTTCGCTGCCCGCCGCCGTCTCACCGAGCGCCGCGGGCACCTCGGGTGCCGCCTCAGCGGTCTCTTCCCCGGCCTCTTCCGCCGTCTGCTGCGCCATCACGTGCAGGACGAGCGTGTCCGGCTCGATCTGCAGGCTGACGCCCGCGGGCAGCTTCAGGTCGCTGGCGTAGATCGCCCGGCCCATCTCCATGCCCTCGACGTCGACGTCGATGGCCTGCGGAATGTGCGTCGCCTCGGCCTCGACCGGGATCTGGATGATCTGCTGGTTGAGTACCCCGCCGGGGAAGATCTCACCGGTGACCCGGATCGGCACGTCAATGGTGACCTTCTCGCCGCTGCGGACCAGGATCAGGTCGACGTGCTCGATGATGTTCTTGATCGGATCCCGCTGCACCGCCTTGGGCAGGGCAATCTCGCTGCCGTTCTTGAGGCCTTCCAGGCGCAGCAGCACGTTGGGCGTCCGCAGGGCCCGCATCAGGTCGTGCCCGGGCAGCGTCAGGTGACGGGTCTCGGTGCCGTGTCCGTAGAGCACGGCGGGCACCCGGTCCTCCCGGCGAATACGGCGGGCAGCGCCCTTGCCGAACTCGTCACGAGCCTCGGCGGCGATCTTGACCTCGGGCACAGCTTTCTCCTCATCTCAAACGTGCGATGCGCGTTCGAAGTGTAGCCGACAAAGCCGGTGCATGCGGATCCGAGGGTTCGGTACCTGCTACCGCGGTCTCCGGCTATACGGCTTACGGATGCGGCATGTCGTCGGGCTTGACACCCTCGCCGCCGTCGTCCTCGTCCTCGTCCTCGCCGTCGTCGTCCTCGTCGTCGTCGTCCTCGCCGTCGTCGTCGTCTTCGTCGTCTTCGTCGTCCTCGTCGGGCTCACTTTCGCTCGCGTCGAGTTTGTAGAGTTCGTCAAGCTCGTCAATGCCTGCCAGTTCCCCGGCGGCGGCTGCATTTCCCATCATGATCATCCTTTCAATTCCGACCCCAGCGGATAAATATGGTCAGACGCGCAGCATCGTAGCGGCCGCGACCTCGGCCCAGCGGGAATCTCAGGAATTGCCGGATGTGGCCTGCTCTGCGTGCACTTCTGCCGCCTGCACGGTGTCGCCGAGGCTGTCGAAGATGGCGGCGGCGCGAACCCGGGATTCACGCGCCTGCGCGGCGAGGCCATTCCGGGCCTGGGTATGGCCGAGGAACCTGAGCGTGACCGCCTGCCGGTGCCGGTTACCTGCGGTCTGGTGGCTGGCTAGCGCCTGCCGGAGGCAGTCGAGCGCTTCCGCGTCGCGACCGAGGGACACATAGCAGCGCCCGAGCCAGTGCAGCGAGTAACCAGTCCCGTCCGCGTCGCCGATCTCGGCGAAGGTGCGCTGGGCCCGCTGCAGGCACTCGACGGCCTCGTCGGCCCGGTCGAGGTCCAGCAGCACGTCCCCGAGGTTGACCAGGGCGACGCCTTCGCCGAACCGGTAGCCCGCCTCCCGGTTCACCTCCAGGGCCCGGCGCAGCAGGGCGAGAGCCTCCTCGGTCCGGTCCAGCCGCTGGTAGGCGTCAGCGAGGTTGTTCGCCGCCTGCGCCTCGCCCATCCGGTCACCGATCTCGTGCCGGATGGCGACCGCCTGCTCCAGGAGAGGGATGCCTTCGCTGTCGTGGGTCATCCCGAGGGCCTCGCCGAGGTTGTTCAGTACCCAGGCCTCCCCCTGCCGGTTACCGGCGCGCCTGACGCTCTCGAGCGCGATGCGGTGCGTGTCGATGCAGTCCACCCAGTTGTGCCGGGTATTGAAGATGCCGAAGAGCGGAGCCGGGATACGCCAGGCGATCTCGTGCCGGCCGGCGGAGGACGCCTGGCGGGTCGCGGCGACCAGGTTGGCGCGTTCGCTGTCATACCAGCCGAGAGCCTCCTCGGCAGCGGCGAAACTGAGCGGCGGCGGGCTGAGTTCGGCCTGGTCGAGCGGCATGTTGTAGCGATGGGGCGAGACGGCGGTGGCGGCCGCGTCGGCGGTGCGCAGGTACCAGGTGAGAAGACGGCCGGCCGCGGCGTCGCGATCCGGCCCGGACAGATCAGCCACCGCCCGTTCGGAAGAATAAACGGCAAGCAGGTCGTGAAACTTGTACCTATCGGATGCCGTGGATTCCAGCAGGTGCGCGTCCACGAGCGCTTCGAGCGCGTCGGCGGCCAGATACTCCTGGGTGCCGAAAAGCGCCGCGGCCGCCGCGGCCGAGATCGTGGACCCCTGCCACAGGCCGAGCAGGCGGAAGGCGTGGGCCGGGTCGACGCCTTTCGCGTCCTGGCTCGCGGGCAGGCTGGCGAAGCTCACCTGGAAGCTGGCGCGGACGGCCAGGTCGCCCACCCTCATCTCGTCCAGCCGCCGGTGCACGTCACGGAGCCGGTTGGCCATGGCCCGGACGGTCCAGCCGCTGCGGATGGCGAGCCGGGCCGCGCAGATCCTGATCGCCAGCGGCAGGCCAGCGCAGGCCAGCAGCAGTTCGGCGGTGGCCTCCGGCTCGGCCGCCGCCCGGTCATCGCCCACCACCTTGGTGAACAACGCCAGCGCCTCTTCGTCATCGAGCACATT
>PMOU01000140.1 GCA_003161205.1 Actinomycetota bacterium
GAGCGCTGGCTGAAGCAGGGCGGTAAGGACACCGCTGCCCGGGCCGGCGATATCTGGCGCAAGAAGCTCGACGAGTTCACCCCGCCGCCGCTGGATGACGCCATCCGCGCCGAGCTCGACGACTTCGTCCAGCGCCGCCGCCGCGAGCTAGGCGACTAGAGTGCTAGCCCATGGGAGGGTTTGAGCTATTTCGCGGCGATGCGCTCGACGCCTACCGGACCTGGCCCGTGCCCGCCACCATCATCAGCGACGGGGCCTACGGCGTCCGCGGATTCCACGGCGACACCACCGGCTCTGTCGATCTTCCGCGCTGGTACCGCCCGCACGTCGAGGCCTGGTCAGCCGCGGCGGGCCCGGCCAGCACGCTGTGGTTCTGGAACACCGAGATCGGCTGGGCCACCGTGCATCCGGTGCTGGCGGAATACGGCTGGGATTACGTCCAGCTCATTGTCTGGGACAAGGGCCTAGCCCACGTCGCCGGGAACGTGAACGGCCGGACCATCAGGCAGTTCCCGGTCGTGACCGAGGTGTGCGCCTTCTACCAGCGCACGTTCACGGTGACCGGGCCGGACGGCCCGATGCCGGTGAAGCAGTGGATCAGGCACGAATGGGCCAGGTCCGGGCTGACGCTGCAGCGGGCGAACGAGGCCTGCGGCGTGAAGAACGCGGCGACCCGCAAGTACCTCACCAAAGACTGGCTCTGGTACTGGCCGCCGGGACAGATGACCGAGCGGCTCGCCGCGTACGCGAACGCCCACGGCCAGCCGTCCGGCTGGCCGTATTACTCCCTGGACGGCGAGCGGCCCGTCACTGCCAAGGAATGGGACGCGCTGCGGTACCAATGGCGGCACGCCCACGGAGTGACCAACGTATGGTCGCGGCGGCCGCTGCACGACGAAGAGCGGCTCAAGGGCACGCTGCGGCGGGCGGCGCCCCGGGTGTACAAACCGACGACGGCCAGCTCGGCGCACCTGAACCAGAAGCCGCTGGAGTTCATGGCCCGCCTGATCACCGCCGTGACCGAGCCCGGGGACGTGGTGTGGGAACCGTTCGGCGGCCTGTGCTCCGCTTCGGTCGCGGCGGTCGCGCTGGGCCGCCGGGCGTACGCCGCGGAAACCGACCGGGCGTTCGCGGACCTCGCCGAGGAACGGCTTGATCGGGGAGAGTGACCGGGTGGACTGTCAGCGATGGGACAACAAGTACGCGGGCATCGAGTTCTCCTCCGCGCTGTCTCCCAGCCCGTTCGTCGCGACCGAACTCGCCGGACTGCCGCCAGGGCGGGCTCTTGATCTGGCGGCAGGCCATGGCCGTCACACGGTCTGGCTCGCCGAGCGAGGCTGGCGGGTGACAGCCGTGGACTTTTCCCGGGTTGGCCTGGACAAGGCGCGGAAGCTGAGCGCGGCCCGTGGTGTCGGCGATGACCAGGTGGACTGGGTGATCGCCGACCTGAACGATTACCGGCCGGCCCGCGACGCCTTCGAGCTTGTCCTGCTGGCGTACCTTCAGGTAGATGCGGCGCTGCGGGCCAAGGTGCTGGCCGCCGCCGCCGCGGCGCTGACCCCGGGCGGCACGTTGCTGGTCATCGGCCACGACCTGGCAAATCTCACCGAGGGCGCCGGCGGCCCGCGGTACCCCGACGTGCTGTATACACCGGAAGCAATCGCCGGCGAGCTGCGCGGGCTGCAGATCGTGCGGGCCGACCGGGTGCGGCGCACCATCGAGCTGGACGGCGGGGAGGCGACCGCTATCGATACGCTGGTCCGCGCCGAACGAGCCTGACCGGCGGTCCCGCCGTCACGACGATAACGCGCTCGGGATCGCCGATGCCGACAGCGACGCAACCACAGAGGCAGAGGGCGTCGGCGCCACGCTCTCGGTCACAGTCGGCGTCGGCGTCACGCTCTCCGTCGGCGTCGGCGTAGCGCTGGCGGTCGGAGACGCAGAGGCCGACGCAGAGGCCGACGCAGAGGCTGAGGCGGACGCAGACGCGGATGCTGAGGCTGAGGCTGACGCAGACGCGGAGGCCGAGGCGGACGGGGACGCGGACTTGCTCGGCGACGGGGACTTGGACGGAGCGGGGGACTTGCCCGACACCGTCACCGCCGGGGACGTGGTCAGGAACTCCGATAGCGAAGGGGCCAGGCTCCCATTCGAGGAAGGCGAGACTCCCGCGGCGGATGACCGCGAGCTGGGGGTCACCGATACATGCGATGTCGATGTCGATGTCGAGGAAGAAGAGGAGGAGGAGCTCTGCGTCGCTTCGGCCTGCGGCTGGGCTTTGGGAGAAACCGTCTGGGGACTAGCGGCGGTCAGGGCGAAGACGGTTCCGGCCGAAGCCGCGACGAGCCCGGCGGTGATACAAGCCGAGGCCAGCGGCCGCGAGATGCGGCGGTGCTGGGGCCGGCCTGCGCTGCCTGCCCCCGGCTCGCCTGCGGCAGGTCCGGCGAAAGCCAGGAGGATCTTGGCCTCTGCGGAATCGAGGAGATCGGCGGCTGAGTGGTCGTCCGTGGATCCGTAGATGATCGAGTCAGATAGCCAGCCCCTCGCGGGCTGGATCGCGCCCACGTCGGCCAGCACCTCGCGTGCGGTGGGCCGGTCGGCCGGGTCCTTGGCCAGGCAGCGGCTGACCAGCGGCCGGATCTCGTCCGGCAGCAGATCGAGGCCGGGCGGGCTGTTGACCAGCCGGTCAACGAGCTTCTCGTTGGTTCCGGCGCCGAAAGGTCCCTCACCCGTGCCGGCGAAGGTCAGGACCGCACCGAGGCTGAAGATATCGCTGGGCGGTCCGATGTCCTGTCCCTGGACCTGCTCGGGGGACATGAACCCGGGCGAGCCGATCACCACGTTCACACCGGTGACGGCGCTGGCCTCGGCGGCCTCGGAAATCCCGAAGTCAATGACCCGCGGCCCGTCCTCTGCCAGCAGCACGTTGGAGGGCTTCAGGTCACGGTGCACGACCCCCGCGACGTGGATCGCGTCCAGGCCCTCGGCCAGGCCCGCCGCCAGGGCCAGCAGGCTGTCCCCCGGAAGCGGTCCGTGCTCGCGCACCGCCTCGGTCAGCGAAGGTCCGGGAACGTAGACCGTGGCCAGCCATGGCATCGGCCCGTCCAGATCGGCGTCGACGACCAGGGCCGTGAACAGGCCGCTCACCTTCCGGGCCGCGGCGACCTCGCCCCGGAACCGGGTCCGGAACTGGGGATCGTCAGCGAGTTCCTCGCGGATAATCTTGACCGCGATCGGCCGGCCGCCCGCTGAGATGCCGAGGAACACATGTCCCATGCCGCCAGAACCCAGCTGCCCCAGCAGCCGGTAGGGACCGATCTCATGGGGATCTCCCGGTTGAAGTCCCGCGACGAGCCCCATCGTTCTCCCCGGATGTCAGCAGATAGTCAAATCTTATTATAGCCGGACATGTAAATCCTATGTCTTGCCTGGTCAGCTGCATACGCGAAGGTAATGGATTTTTAATATGTGGCCGCTGCGACCGTCAACGGCGGCGCAGACCGTCGACGATGACCGCGACCAATGTGCGCGCCCGGGCGTCCCACTCCGCCTCGGGCACCCGTGACAGCACGCCAAGCAGCGCGATGACGTCGGCTGCGTCGATGTCATCGCGCACTTCGCCTGCGGCCTTGCCCCGGTCGAGCAGTTTCGTCAGGGACTCATCAAGGCGGCCGTGGTTGCCGGCGTACAGGTCCTGCCACGCCGACGCCTCGATGGCCGCGATGACCCCGCGCTTGACCCGCGCGTACTCGATCAGCCGGTCCAGCCACCGGATCAGCGCGTCCAGCGGAGGGTACTCGGCGAGCAGGGGCGGCACGGCGTCGACCAGCTCGCCCATCTCCTGCCGGTACACCTCGGCGAGCAGATGCTCGCGAGCCGGGAAGTGCCGGTAGATCGTGCCCTGTCCGACCTCGGCGGCCTTGGCGACCAGATGCAGCTTGAGATCCTCGAACGCGCCGTTGGAGGCGATCAGCGCTGCCCGCGCCGCGGCGACGATGCGCTCCCGGTTGGCGACCGCATCCGAGCGGTGCGCGCGAGCGGGCACAAGTCTCCCCTTTCGGCCGCTCTCCCCTTTCGGCCGCATGGAGCGACCGGACAGTTGTCCGGTATTGTAAACGGTAACCGGACAGTTGTCAGCTTAGGGCAGGAGGCACGCGGATGAGCGGAGTGAACGGCAAGGTCGTCGCGATCACCGGAGCGAGCAGCGGCATCGGCGAGGCGACCGCGCTGGAACTCGCTGGCCGGGGCGCGGCGGTGGTGCTCGGTGCCCGGCGCACCGACCGGCTCAAGGCACTGGCCGCGCACATCCACGCCTCGGGCGGCCGCGCGGAGGTGCTGCCCGTCGATGTCACCCGGCGCGCCGACCTNNCCGGTGGCCGACCTTGACGTCGACAGCTGGGAGGCGATGATCGACGTCAACCTGCGCGGCGTGCTGCACGGGATCGCCGCCGCGCTCCCGGTGTTCCGCCGCCAGGGACGCGGACATCTCGTGACCACCGTGTCGACCTCGGGTCTGAAGATCGTCCCGGGCCAGGCGGTCTACGCCGGCACCAAGAACGCGGTCCGCACGCTGCTGGAGGCGCTGCGCCAGGAGTCCACCGACGGCGTCCTGCGCACGACGTCGATCTCGCCCGGCTACGTGCGCACCGAACTCATCGA
>PMOU01000026.1:0-1119 GCA_003161205.1 Actinomycetota bacterium
GCGGCCGAGAGCGGCGTGCCGGTGAGCACCTTGCAGTACTACTTCGGCTCACGCGAGGACATGCTGGTGGCGGCGTTCCGGCATGCCTCGGCCGCCGAGATCACCGCACTGGAGGCGGACGTCGCCGCGATGAGCGACCCGTGGGAGCGGCTCGAGCGGATCGTGACCAGCGCGCTCACCGGATACGCACCCGAGGCGCCCGAGGCCGGGCGGCTGTGGATCGAGTCCTGGCACTTCGGCATCCGTGATCCCGAGATGCGCGCCGACGCCCTGGCGGACTACGCGGCCTGGCGGCGGCTGGTGGCGGACGCGGTCCGGAGCGGCATCGAGCAGGGCCGCTTCGGCGGCACGCACTCCCCCGAGAAGGTCGCCGTGCTCGCCGTCGCCCTCGTCGACGGGATGGGCATCCCGCTGGCGCTCGGGGATCCTGAAGTCACCGGCGCCGACGCCGCGCCGGACGTGCTGGCCGCGTTGCGGGTCCTACTGCGCCCGGACGGCTGAACCCCGGCGGCTGAGGTGGCCCTAACCGGCGAGCCGGAACGCGAGCTGGGGCCCTTGAAGTACGTGCGTGCCTTCTTCAGCTCTCAGCCGCTTGCGGCGTCCAAGGGTTGATGATCTCGATGCCGGTGCCATCGAAGTCAGGCAGGTTGCGAGTGGCAAGTGTCGCGCCGCGGGAGCGGCAAACGGCGGCGATGAGAGCGTCGAAACCAGCCAGCGGCTTCCCCGCCCGCTCGCGGGCACTGGCGATGATCGCGTACTGCTCAGCGGCTGCGGCATCGACCGGCAGGATCTGCTCATCAAAGGCCCCGAAGGTGTCGTTCGCGGTGTCTAGCAGGGCTTCCTTCCGGCGGCCCTCCGGAAGCCTGGCGATGCCGAAGCGAATCTCGGCGAGCGTGATCGAGGTCATCCGCAGTTCACGACGGTCTCGTCGGCGCACCCAGTCAGCCACGTGCGACGCTGGCTCCGGACGCATCAGTTCGGAAACAACGTTGGTGTCGAGGATGATCATGCCGAGAAGTCCACGGCACGGGCTGGCTCCGTGCGCTCAGGCAGTTCCAGCTCAACCCCGCCCAGCACACCGAACCGATCCAGTACAGCCGTGAACAGCCCGCCAGAATC
>PMOU01000026.1:1220-1819 GCA_003161205.1 Actinomycetota bacterium
CGGCAGGATGGGGGGATGCCACCTAGCTCCGATACCTACCTGCACGGGCACCACGACAGCGTGCTGCGGTCGCACCGCTGGCGGACCGCGGAGAACTCGGCCGGGTACCTGCTCGCGCGGCTGCCGGCCGACGCGCGGGTGCTGGACGTCGGCTGCGGCCCGGGGACGATCACCGCGGACCTGGCGGCCAGGGTGCCCGACGGCCAGGTCGTCGCGATCGACGCGGCCANNCACCAGGTGCTGCAGCACCTGTCCGACCCGGTGGCCGCGCTGAAGGAGATGCGGCGGGTCGCCCGGCCCGGTGGGCTGATCGCGGCCCGGGACGGCGACTACGGCGGGATGTTCTGGTTCCCCGAGGACCCGGGGCTGACCGAGTGGCAGGCGCTGTACCGGCAGGTGGCGCGGGCGCTCGGCGGCGAGCCGGACGCGGGGCGGCACATGCTGTCCTGGGCCCGGCAGGCCGGCTTGGCGCAGATCGAGGCGTCGGCGAGCGCGTGGTGCTACACCGGGCCGCAGGACCGCCCGTGGTGGGGCGCGTCGTGGGCCGAGCGGCTGACCTTGTCGCCGTTCGGGGACCGGGCGGTCGAACATGGCCTGGC
>PMOU01000026.1:1864-3094 GCA_003161205.1 Actinomycetota bacterium
GAATTGCTGTGAGGCTGCCCGCGATTTCCCGTATAAGTAACACCGTCGAGGATTTCCCCTATGCGCGGCATTCCCTTTGATAACGATTCTCCCGGAGCACGCCGGAGTTGTGTCGCCCGGCGAGGAACCCTTCGCTGGCCCTGCTGTTAACTGGGTAACGACACGCTTTCGTACACGTCTCATCATGAGCATACGACTGCGTAGAGTCACTCCGTGCAGGTAATAAGGTGGTGGGAGCCGGGTCCGGCCGAGGTTTAGACTCACCGTCCGGCGAAGGCCCGAATAGGCATATAAGACTCGGCAATGGCGTCGTGCCTGCTGGCGCCACCGTGCGGAACACGTGGGGCGCTTACCTAGTTTCAGCACCGGCCAAGCCGGGGGCAGAAAACGCGCATATCGTCCGGTTGCGTGCTTACGGAATATCGGCATGACGCTATTCCCTGGGGGGAGCAATGAGGGAATCCCATGGCGGGGGGCCAACGTGCGGCGCGTGATGCTGGAGTCTCGGCCAGGTCGAATACGGCGCGGGTGGCGCGCGACTGCGCGCCGTCTGGCGAGAGCACCGAGGGCACGGCGTGCGGCGGCGGTTACCGGAGGGCTGACCCTGGTGGCTGCGGTCCTGGTGGCGGTTCAGGTGGTGTCCTCGTCTCCGGCGGCCGCGTCGGCCTATCCGACGACGATCGCGAGCGGTTACACGCACGCGTGCGTGATCCGCAGCGGCGAGGCGTACTGCTGGGGTGACAACACTTACGGTGAGCTGGGCAATGGCACCACCGTCAGCAGCTACACACCGGTCGCGGTGAGCACGGCGGGGGTGCTCGCCGGGGTGACGCTGACCCAGATCACCGCGGGGTATGACTACACCTGCGCAGTGGCGAACAGCGCCGCCTACTGCTGGGGCGCGGGCGGCAACGGCGAACTGGGCAACGCCGCTACCGGTGACTCCGACGTGCCAGTGGCCGTGTCCACCTCCGGCGTGCTGTCCGGAGTGAGCGTGACCCAGGTCGCCGCCGGCAACATCTCGGCCTGCGCGCTCGGCGGCGGCGCCGTCTACTGCTGGGGCTACAACGGAGACGGCCAGCTCGGCAACAACACCACGGCCAACACCCAGAGCACCCCGGTCGCGGTGATCACCAGCGGGACCCCGATGTCCGGGGTGACGGTGACCGGGATCGCCGAGGGCACCAACTTCACCTGCGCGCTGGGCGGCGGCGCCGTGTACTGCTGGGG
>PMOU01000026.1:3143-4097 GCA_003161205.1 Actinomycetota bacterium
GTGCCAGTGGCCGTGTCCACCTCCGGTGACCTGTCCGGGGTGACCCTCACCCAGATCGCCGGCGCCCAGGATTCCACCTGTGCCCTGGCCACCACCAGCCTGTACTGCTGGGGGCTCAACAGCTCCGGCCAAGTGGGCAACGCCGCCACCGCGGTCAACGTCAAGGTCCCGGCGGCGGTCACGGTCCAGCCCACTACGATCTCGGCCGGGGATACCCATTCCTGCGAGCTGCGCAGCGGCAAGGCGTGGTGCTGGGGCGACAATACCTACGGCGAGCTGGGCAACTACACCACGATCGCCAGCACTGTGCCGGTCGCGGTCAATACCTCCGGGGCGCTGTCGGGGGTGACCCTGACCCAGATCAGTGCTGGGGAGTACTTCACCTGCGCGGTGTCCACCGCGGGCGCGGTCTACTGCTGGGGATACGACAGCAGCGGCCAACTCGGCAACAACTCCACCACCCAGAGCACCGTGCCGGTGGCCGTGTCCACCTCTGGCGTGCTGTCCGGGGTGACCCTGACCCAGGTCAGCGCGGGGGATGGTGCCGCGTGCGCGCTGTCGGCGACGGGTGCGGTGTACTGCTGGGGGGCGGGCAGCAGCGGTCAGCTGGGCAACGGCTCCACCAGCCAGAGCACCACCCCCGTGACCGTGACCACGTCGGGCGTGCTGTCGGGCGTGACGCTGACCCAGGTCAGCGTCAGCCAGGAAGGCAGCGCAGCGTGCGGGCTGAGCAGCGCGGGCGCCGCGTACTGCTGGGGCCTAGGCACCTCCGGCCAGCTCGGCAACAACTCCACCAGCTCCAGCAGTGCCCCGGTCGCGGTCACCACCACCGGCACCGCCCTCGCCGGGGCCACCCTGGCCAGCGTCAGCGTTGGCGCCGCGTCCGCGTGCGCGCTGGGCGCCACCGGGGCGGCGTACTGCTGGGGATCAGACAGCAACGGCCAGCTCGGCAAC